>NZ_JAQREL010000024.1:0-36940 GCF_028599255.1 Pseudoalteromonas sp. Angola-7 | reverse complement strand
ATGCTATGTTTATTCATGTTAGCCTCTGCTGTTTAGTTAATTGACAAACTAATTATGGCTCTGGCTTTGAATTAAGCTAACCCACGAAAAGCGGAGGCTAACACCGTGTGGGAGTCATTATGTCTATAACCCCGAAGAAGTTAGAGTGAACTATGACTACTTGTAAAAAGTGTAAAAGCAAAATTTTACCTAAGATGGTGAGCGCTGGTAAATCAACAGCTTATTTTTGCCCATTCTGCGGCGCTTCTCAAAGTAGGTTTGGTTTTAAAGAACTCTATATTCTATTCAATGCAATTTTATTACTGTGGTTTGCTGCTTTCTTCAATCATCATATAAGTGCTGGAAGTGTTACATGGTCATCCATGATGCAAAAATTAGCATTTTTGGTGCTTGGTTCTATTGTAAGCTTTATTTTCACTTTTTATAAAGTTTCAAAAAAACAAAAGGGCCACTGGAAACTTTATAATTCCTTGTCATTTCTAGTTATGGTTTTGTCTATTGCTCTTTCGGCATCTCAGGTATGGGGGTTATAACAAGGTTGCAAACGCAGGCAGAGTTAAACCAACTAAGTATAAGTTTTTTGCATTTTGGGGCTAACAACTGGTGGAAAGAAATAGCCAGCGGTATAACAAAATATCGAAAAGACATTAGTAAATAAGTGGCTGAACACCATACTAATTAGCTAATTTCATGAGGCTTTTACTAGTCAGGTATTTATACTAAGCGTAGCAGTGACGCATTGTTCAGCAGTTCGATTTTAAAGCACTAACTGGCTTTAACTAAGTAAAAGTTATATCAGCCGCATTTATTTAATACAGCTATTCAAACACAACTATTCAAACACAACTATTCAAACACAACTATTCAAACACAACTATTCAAACACAACCTCCCCCAAACACAGCTAAGCATAGAAGCTTCGCCAAATAACCTTATTTTAGTAAACGCGAGTTCATATTGCGGTGTGTAATATCTTTACAAGCATTTTAAGTTAGGCGTTCGTACTGGGCGCTTATTTTTAGACTCCCTTTATTAGAGATACTTTTTATGAAGTTAAAGTTATTTATTGCCGCTATTATTGCCTCCTCTGTGTCGTTACACGCGGCGCAAGCACAAGCAAGTGCTAAGTTTACTTTTGAAGATTTAAAAGCAATGGCAAAAGCCTCTGCCAAAAAGCCTTATACGCCTGTCGAAGTGCCAGCACCGGAGCTTATTGATAAAATTACCTACGATGAACACTGGAAAATACGCTTTAAAGAAGATGAAACCCTCTACCCAAATGGCAAAAAGGCACCGGTGCAATTATTTTACCCTGGGCGATATTTTCCTGAGCCGGTAAGTATTTTCATCAGAGATGATAAAAACAACGTTAAAGAACTGCCTTTTAATAATGCACTTTTTGATATGCCTGACGATAGCCCTGCCCACGACCTGCCAGAAGGGTTTGGGTTTGCAGGCTTTAGAATTATGCGCCCTGATATAAAACCAGATTGGATATCGTTTTTGGGGGCGTCTTATTTTAGAACTGATGGCCCTCAGGGGCAATATGGGTTGTCGGCTCGCGGTATTGCAATAAATACCGGTATGAGTGAGCCAGAAGAATTTCCACGCTTTTCGGCATTTTGGTTAGGCCCTGCAGAAAATAAAGGTGAAAGCATGTCTGTGTGGGCATTGCTTGAGGGGCCCTCTGTTACAGGTGCTTATCGGTTTGGTTTAAGTAAAGACAACAAAGAGGCCAAAGGGCATGTTACCTCTGTAAGTGCTAATTTGTATATGCGCGCCGATGTAGAGCGCTTAGGTATAGCGCCGCTAACCAGCATGTATTGGTACTCAGAAAAAGATAAAACAGTAGCGAAAGACTGGCGCCCAGAAATTCACGACAGCGATGGCTTAGCGATTCATACTGGGTCGGGCCAGTATATTTGGCGACCGTTAAATAATCCGCAGTCGGTGTCGACCAATAGCTTTATTGATGAAAACCCTAAAGGCTTTGGCTTAATCCAAAGAGACCGTGACTTTAATAACTACCAAGACGACGGCGTGTTTTACAATAAGCGTTCATCAGCGTGGATCAAGCCTACGGGTGATTGGGGGAGAGGCGCTGTGCAGCTAATCGAAATCCCAACCAAAGATGAAACGTTTGATAACATTGTTGCCTATTGGGTGCCTGAAAAAGAGGTACGTAAAGGCGATGAGTTTACCTTTTCTTATGATATTGAGTGGCGCCCACTCGATCCAAAATCAAAAAACCTAGCAAGTGTTGTTAATACTCGCCAAGGGCAGGGCGGAATTCCTGGCCAGCCTATACCTGAGGGCGTAAACAAAATGGTGATTGATTTTGAAGGGCCAGTGTTTAAAGGCCTAGATAGAGAAAGTGGCATAAAGCCTATTGTTGAAGCCAGTAACGGCGAAATACTTGAGCCAATTGGTGCTTACCCAATAGTGGGAACCAACCAATGGCGATTAGCGTTTGACTACAAACAGAGCAATAACGACCCCGTAAGCATACGCGCGTATTTGGTTGATAAAAACGAAGAGGCGATAACCGAAACATGGGTAAGTGATGCAAAAGTAACGATTGAGTAACTAAGCTAAGGTTTAATAGGCTTAAGTAAAAAAAATGGCTATATAGTTGTGCGGTATATAGCCATTAACATTCAAACCTTAGTAAGTATGTTGAATGGCCAAATAGACGAGAGATTACTTTCGATGCTTAAGTTTAGTCCAGCCAATTTTGATAATTACTACAGCAGAAATTATTAGCATTATTGAAAAAGTGTGTTGACCAAAAGCTTGAAAAACAAGCCATGCTGCAATAGTTATTAGTATGCAACCTATTAAAAATAAAATGTTTTTTAACATCCTATGTTCTCCATTTCCAAAATATCAAAGTATACGTATTCGTTTTTTATTAAGCTAATTATGAATGCTTATTATCAGGTCGAAGCGCGCTAATTAACAAAAGTATGGCTGCATACACTTTTGGTTTATTTAATTATAACCCAGCCTAGTGTGATACTTATTTCGTAAGGTTATTTTAGTCGCTTGTATACCCACTGCTTTCTTAATTTACCTTGATAAACCCTAATTAATAGTTAAAATGGCCGGCTTATTTAGCGAATGTACCTACTTTATTACTGACATAGTAATAAAAGCTGCATTAATAGATGTAAATACAAAGCGTGCAATTTTAAGGCGTGTTATTTACCTCGTTTTATACCAATCCTCAAAATAGGTTACTTAATTAAGCGAATTGGTATTTGTAAATTTACGTTAGGACGAAAATTGGTTTGATCTCATTGAACGACGATTTAATTGTAGGTAAAGGGACGCATAGAACGTGATACAGGCACCCTGAGGCACATAATTTATGTATAAAAGTAAGCCATGAAGGGTTTTCGCAAGAGCAAGACCAAGAGCTGGCTTATTATAAGCGACTTAGTAAACGAAATATTCAGTGGCAGTTGTTAGCGCGATACCATGGTACGGTACACACCAATATTGGCACAGGGTATGTGTTTGATTTAGTGATTGATGCAAATAATCAGCCGGCTAAAACGCTAGAATATTATTTAAATCAGCCAAATAGTGAAGCCTTAGCCGAGCCACTATTAAATTTAAAAGATTATTTATTACACAATTTAGTGATCACCAAAGAAATAAAACCACGCAATATAGCGTGTGTTAATAATAACGGCACCATTGAGCGGTGTGTTGTTGTTGATGATATTGGTAATACTGAGTTTTTTCCTATTAGTAATTACGTAAGCTCATCGGCTAAGCGTAAAATAAATAGAAAATGGCAGCGCTTTGAAGCGAGTTTAAATGAGCTTGGCTTAAGCCTTAATTAAGTTTTAAACACCGATTTTAAATACTGGCTTTAATTAATAACCGCAGCCCCGTTTAACACGCAGGGCTAAGATAACTGCACATAGCCTACCCTGCGGATACACAACCGTTAGTTACTTTTCTAACTCTTTTACATACAGCATGAGCGCGCTGTACATTACGCTAAGGGCTTTTGTTACATCCTCATCAATAACAGCTTCTGCGGGGTGATGGCTTATCCCGCCAGGGCTGCGTATAAATAGCATGCCCACAGGGCAAATAGGGGCAATAGCCATGGCATCATGCCCAGCGCCAGAGGCAAGTGAAGGCGAGGCTTGGTTATTCAATTTACAGGCACTGCTAAACAATTGCTGAATTTGAGTGTCGCACGCTACGGCGTCGGCCGCATGTGTCCATTGCCAATCAAGCGTTAAATTACGCGATGTTGCAATTTGATCGGCGCGGGTATGTATTGCATTAAGTAATACTGCTAGGTCGGCATCATTTTGAGCGCGTGCATCTAGGCTTATAGTCGTTTTTCCGGCAATAACGTTTGTAGCGCCTGGGCGAGCATGAATTTGCCCTACGGTGGCGACTTCACCATTACTCGCGTTTTTTGCTAGTTGCTCTATGGCAAGGGTAAGCTCGGCGCACCCAACTAACGAATCTTGGCGTAAGTTCATTGGCGTAGTGCCTGCATGGCCGCTTTGGCCTGATAGGGTGATCATAGCGCGTTTGGCGCCAGCAATAGCGGTTACTACGCCTAGCGCCTGATTTACCGATTCAAGCACTGGGCCTTGCTCTATGTGGGTTTCCCAATAACCGAGTAATTCGTTTTTGTTAAGGGCGGCTTTAGCGTAATCATCAGGGTTTAGGCCAAAATCAAGCATGGCTTGGCGCATACTAATGCCGTTTGTATCTTGTATATTTAACCACTGGGGGTCAAACTCGTTCGCCAGTGCTTTTGAGCCAATTAATGTGGTGGCAAAGCGGGTGCCTTCTTCATCACAAAAGCCCACTACATCTAAATGAAACGGTAAATCAAGCTTAAGCGTGTGTGCAAGGGCGGCTATTTCAATACCCAGTAATACCCCTAAAATACCATCAAATGCACCGGCGTTTGGTACGGTGTCTAGGTGTGAGCCAATAATTAAACGTTTAGCGTTTGGGTTGGATGATGCTAAGCGCCCCCATAAATTGCCGACTTCGTCTTGCCACGATTGCATGCCCGCCTCAGCCATCCATTCAGCAGTGACACGGTTACACTCTTTGTGCTCTTTAGATAAATACACACGGTGAATGCCACCTTGCATTTGCGATAGGCCACTGAGCGTTTTACAGCGCAATAACGCGCGCGCTGCAAATTTATTAGCCAGCTCACTGTTTAATAATGGCTCATGGAGGGGGCTTGCAATCGTCATGCTAAATCCTTTTTTTATTTATAATGGGCAAGGGCGGCAATAGCGGCTTCGCCTTTAGGGCCTTTATAGCCGTTGGCCTGTAAGCAGGCATCTAGGCTTGCCAATGTTTGTAATACGGCATCTTTACGGGCGTTGTAACCCATGGTGCCAATACGCCAAATTTTGCCATGCAGCGGGCCAAACGAGGTGCCAATTTCAATACCAAAGTCGGTTAGCATTTGAGCGCGTACGTGGTCAGCATTAATGCCCTCGGGTATATACACACCCACTACGTTGTTCATTTTATGGTTTAAGTCGCCAAATACGTTTAAGCCCAGCGCTTGAATACCCGTTAGCATGGCATCGCCGTGTAACTTGTGGCGGGCAACGCAGTTATCTACGCCTTCTTCAATAACAATGCGAGCACATTCTGATGCGCAATACAGCATGCTGGTGGCTTCGGTGTGGTGGTTAAGGCGCTCTTCGCCCCAGTAATTCATGATCATGCCTAAATCAAAGTAGTTTGAGCGTACAAATGGCTCGGTGCCGTCGGTATGCTGCGCGGTACGAATACCCGCTTCTACTTTTTTGCGTTTTTGGATCCAATCGGCGCATTTATCGCTCAGTGTTAAAGGGGCAGAGCCAGACGGGCCACCTAAACATTTTTGCAAACCAACCGAAAGCGCATCGAGTTTCCACTCATCGGCGGGTAAATCGTTACCTACAATTGATGCGGTGGCATCGCAGTAAAATAATACGTCGTGCTTTTGGCAAATATCGCCAATGTGTTCAAGCGGTTGGTTCATAGTTGTAGAGGTATCGCCCTGTACCATAGCAAGTACATGGGGTTTTACATCAACAATGGCTTTTTCTATTTGTTCGGGGGTAAATACCTCGCCCCACGGGACTTCTATGGTGTGTACTTTTGCGCCTACGCGCTCGGCTATTTCAGCAAGCAAATGGCCAAAGCGGCCCATAATGGGCACCAGTACTTTATCGCCTGGGCGTAAAATAGAGCACAAAACGGCTTCTATGCCTGCGCGTGATGTGCCATCAACTAACATGGTCCATTCGTTTTTGGTTTTAAAAATTTCGCGATAGCGGGCCATGGTTTCGTTCATAAAACCGGTCATTACTGGGTCGTATTGGCCAATTAGCTGCGCCGACATAGCACGTAGCACGCGTGGATCTGCATTTATTGGGCCTGGGCCCATGAGTAATCGCTGTGGCGGATTTAAAGTTTGAATTTGCGTGTCGCTAAACATGTTTTAGGCTCCCAGAGTCTGAATAAGCATACGAATGCCCGTTATCATTAATACAACGGCAAAGGCGCGTTTTAATTGTTTTTGATCTAGCTTGCTACCAATTTTTACGCCAATAGGGGCAAACAAAATAGTAAGCGGAATAATAAGTATAAAAGCAGGTAGGTTTACAAGGCCCCACGTGCCAAGCGGCGCATCGGAGGGTGTAGTACCAATACTTAATAAAGTAATAACGCCCGGTAACGCGATTAATAAGCCAAATACAGCAGCGGTGCCAACGGCAACATGAGCACGTACGTTAAACGCGTTTAGCATGGGTACGCCAATAGTGCCGCCACCTATGCCAATCATTACCGATAAACCACCTACAATACTTGCCATAATGCCTTGGCCAAATTTACCTGGTAATTTACTAACAAGGGCAGGCGCGCCGGCTCTAAATAACATGTTTAAACTTACTAAAATGGCAATACAGGCAAACATAAGTACCAACGCATTACCGCGTATAGAATGAGCTAAGTAGCTACATATAACGGCCATTACCAAAATAAACGGGGCCCAGTATTTAATTAAAGCAAGGTCGATATTGCCCTTAGCATGGTGCGAGCGAATCGACGAAATAGAAGTAGGCACTATGGTGGCAAGCGATGTCGCTGTGGCTATCATCATGGCCGACTCAGGGCTTACGCCAAAGCCTTGCAGTAAAAAGTACAGCACAGGCACAATTACTATGCCGCCGCCTACACCAAATAGGCCTGCTAAAATACCTGCAAAAATACCGGTTGCTATTAAGGCCGCTATAATCGGCCATTGATTTATTATTTCTGTCATTGTGTTCCTGCTGTAGTTACTGTTGCGCGACCATCTGAACGAGGATCGGTGGCTGCTTCAAGGCTGGTAGGCGTATCTAAAATGGCACCTGCATGACCCATCATTTCATTGTTATTATCAACGCTTACCCAGTCGTGGTCACGTTGATTTAATTCATGTTTAACTTGAATTACTAAGCTTTGCTCTACCTTTAAATTTGTGCTTGTATCGCCCCAGGTGCGCCCTAATAACCAACGCGGATCGCTTACTGCTTGGGTAATTGATTTATTACGCCATGCGTAACCACTAAATACAGCAGCTTGTGTTTGTGGTTGGCCTTCGCCGCCCATGGTGCCGTAGGCAAGGCGCCTACCATCGTCAAATTTTGCTAAAGCAGGGTTGAGTGTATGAGCCGGTTTTTTATGCGCTTTTAAGGCATTGGCATCGTTGCTATTTAAACTAAAACTTAAACCGCGGTTATTCCACACAAAGCCGCCTTCGCTCATCAAAATACCGCTACCAAACTCCCAATAAACACTTTGAATAAAGCTCACAAGTTGGCCGTTTTTATCCCGTGCGGCCATCCAAACGGTATCGCCTGGCTCTGCATTAAATGGCCATTGCTTGGCTTGGCTCATATCTATATTGCTGGCAAGCGCATTTAAGCGCTCATCAGTTAATGCGTTTTTATAATCATCGCCTAGCGCGTCTGGGTCTGCCCAAAGTGTAGGGCGGTGAGTAAAGCTTTGTTTGGTTGCCTCAACAATTAAGTGCATCCAATCGGCCTCTGTTTTGGCTAAATGTTTTAGTTTATTAACAGCGCCAATTATTTGCAGAGAATGCACGCCTTGCGTGGGGGCGGGTAAGTTATAACACTGTATGCCCGATAAATTAGCACTGAGCGGCGTTACTAAATCGGCCTGCGTATTGGCAATATCAGCGCGTGTAATTGCACTGCCTGCGGCAGCTAAATCGTTTGCAAACGACTCTGCTAAAGGGCCTTGGTAAAAGGCGTTTAAGCCATGCTCGGCTAAGTGCTCAAAGGTACTGGCAAGTTTTGGGTTTTTAAAATGTTGGCCCGCTTGCAACGGTTTACCATTAGGTATGTAAAGTTCTTTAAAGGCAGCGTTAGTGTTTGAAGCGGTAGCAAGCTTTTCGCAGCCTGCTTGCAAGCTTTTAGATACTGTAAAGCCATCGCGCGCGAGCTTTATGGCTGGGGCTAAAATAGTACTTAGCGAAAGAGCAGCGTGCTCATCTACCGAAAGGGCTTTTTGCCAGCCGCGTAATGTTGCAGCCTGAGTAAGCGCGCTTAAACCGCCGCGCTCTGGTATGTGTGGCTCATTGCTATAGGCGCTTATATCGTTTGGTGCGCGCCCGCAGGCATCAATGGCAGTGGGTATACTTTGGTTTGGGTTATCAATAAGCCAAAAACTGTCGCCGCCAATTGAGTTCATATGCGGATATACCACGCTAATAGCAGCCGCTGCCGCTACCATGGCTTCGGTGGCTGTACCGCCTTGTTTTAGTATTAAGGTGCCTGCCTCGGTTGCTGCAAAATGCGGGGCAGTAAAGGCAATGTTGTGTGTGCTCATGCAAGAGTGTCCTGTTTAAAGTGGGCAGCTAATTGTTGTACGCAGGCAAGTAGGCTTTTATCGTTGCCGTGGCTCATCATTAATGAAAACCCATACGGGTGGCCATTTTCTAAATTAGCCAATGGTAAGTGTACTTGCGCCGAGCGGCTCAAGCCCGCAATGGTCGATAAGGTGATTATTTGCATGCGTAAGGCGCTTGTGTCGGCGCCCAATTTAGGTGCAGTTGTGGGTGTGGTTGGCAAAAATAAACAACTGTTTTTGTTTAGGTTTTTAGCGATTAGTGTTTGCCATTGGGTTTGTACATTTAGTGCTTCTTGCTCTTCTTGAGCGGTTAGAGCAAGCGCCATGTTAAAACGTGCCGCAATTGCCGGAGCAAACTGGGGAAGTTGCCCTGGCAATTGAAGCCAATCTTTATGCGTTTTTGCGATTGCTCGCCCTTGCAGTATTCTAAAGCTGTCAGCCAGTTCGTTTAATAAGCTACTGTTAGGCAGTTCAAATTCTTTATGGTGTTTAAAATAAGGTTTGGTTTTTTCAAGCAATTGTTTAAGTGGGGCTTGTAAAACAGGGTCAACCAGCTCAAATAATGGCTCGCAAATAACTAAAGTATCAACGTTATTAATAGCTTGATTTGGTAACAGTACATTGCCTACATCGCTTAGCAGCTCTGCATTTTGCGTAAGCCAGCCAATGGTATCAAATGGGGGCGCTAGCGGTATTAGGCCATCTTTTTCAATTACGTTATGGCTTGGCCTTATACCAAATAAGCCACAATAACTTGCCGGTATTCTAATAGAGCCACCAGTATCAGTACCTAAGCCAATATCGGCTAAGTTAGCCGCCACAGCTGCAGCCGAGCCCATGCTTGAGCCGCCACTTGCATGGCCTTTAAGTTTTGGGTTTTGTGCTGCACCATAGTGAATGTTATTGCCCTCTAAGCTGTAGGCCAGCTCATCGGTATGGGTAAAGCCTGTAAAGCTACAACCTTCATTCATTAGTTTGTTTACGGCACTTGCTGTTTGCTGTGCAGGTTTTGCTGCTTTAAACCAGCTTGGGTTACCTGCGCTGTTGCGCTCGCCTTTAACAGCAAATACATCTTTTACCGCAAGGCGCTTATTTACAAGTGTGCCGTGGGTTTGTGTTTGCCATGCGTTAGGGCCATGGTCACAAAAAATACCGGTAAAATTATTATCTGTTTTGGTACTCATATCACCACTCGTTATAAAGTAAATCTGACCAACTGGTTATAATCAGATTTAGGGTGATTAAAAAGACGAATTAGTTATTATTATTTTTCAGCCCACTGCGTAACATCTTATTTTTATTTTACAGAGCCTGATCCGCTTTTTAATCGGTTAGCTATTATATTGCCTAAAAGCTAAGCAAAAGCAATGCCAAATGCAATAAAGCTGTCCGTTCGGTCAGGTTTTGTTTGGTTTGTATGGGGTTTAGCAGATATTTATAAAAATATAAGTATTAAAGAAGGTGTAATTTAGAGGTGAAAACACACCAAGTTGGTGCGTGTTTGCACCAACTTGGTTGCAAATGTGGCGTTTATAGTAATGCGTTAGGGCTAATAATTAAGCCATTTACATCGGCGTATAGCCAATCGTTAGGGTTAATTGTGGTACTAAGCATGGTCACTGTTTGGTTTTTATCTCCAAAGCCACGCTTTAATGTACTGCGCGGGGTTGAGCCAAGTGCCATAACCGGCAAATCCATTGTGGCAAGTATTTCAATATCGCGGCAACAGCCGTTAATAATCACGCCTTCCCAGCCGTTTTTTAACGCGCGCTCCGCCATAATATCGCCTATAAAAGCAAAGCGTTTGCTAGCAAAGCCATCAATAACCAGTACTTTACCCTTGCCATTTTCATGCAGTATGTCGGCGGCAAACGAGTTATCGTCTGGGCAGGTAACGGTAACTGCTTGGCCACTAAACGTGGTTTTTTTTCCAAAGTGGCGCAGGCCGCTGTCGGCAACTTGTACGCTATTGCGGTGATCGTCAAATAAGTCTGGGGTGGTAAAGTTATCCATGGGTTAAGCCTCACTGTGCTCAGGTATTTTTAAACCAATACCTTTTAAAATTATGTGGGCAGTTGATTGCGTTATTTGTGCCACATCGGTTTCGTCGTATTCTAATTTGTTCATTACGAGTAAAACCTCAGCTTGAAAGTCGGCGTAGTACTGTGTAGTTGACCAAATGGTAAATAATAAATGGTAAGGGTCAACATTATCCATTTTGTTTGCATCTATCCAGGCCTGAAACACGTCTACCTTTTGTTTTACCCACGGGCGTGTGTTGGTTCTAAAGTAGTTTTGCAAATAAGGAGCGCCGCGCAGTATTTCACTGGCAAATAAACGTGATTGCAGCGGCTGGTTTACGGCAAGTATGACTTTGCTTTTAATATAGTGATACAACACATGTGCAGGGTCGTCCTCAGGGGTTACGTTATCTAAGCCTAAGTTCCAGTGCGCGATAATGCGGTCTATTACGTTTTCGTATAGGCCGTCTTTGCTTTTAAAATAATATAAAATATTGGCCTTAGGAACGCCTGCTTCTTTGGCAACCATACTCATACTGGTGCCATCGTAACCAAGCTGAGAAAACAACTGCTCGGCGGCATCGAGTATTAATGTTTGGTTTTTTACTCGGGTGAGTTCTTTTTTATTTGGCTTTGTTTGTGTGCTCATTATGGCGATGCTGTTTTTAACGTGTTGAATGATTGTAACTTTATTGACCAAAAGGTCAAACACTTAAGTGCAGGCCAAAAACATCTTTATAACAATAAATGATGAGCAACAATTGTTTAACCCATTAATTACTGTTAGCGTAACGTCAAACATAAGTAGTACTTTTAGGTAGTTAATGGACTTTTTTTCTAATCATAAATACACGCTTTATGGCATTGCCGCTATTTTATTATGGAGTTGTTTAGTGGCTCTGCTCAGGGATGTTTCGGAGTTATTTGGCCCCATAGGTGGGGCGGCACTTATGTACAGTGTAAGCGCGCTGTTTTTAATTTTGGTAATGGGACGGCCCAAGTTTGCTGGGTTTAATAAGCGTTATATTATTTGGGGCACTGCTTTATTTGCACTTTACGAGGTGTGTTTAGCGCTGTTTGTAGGGCTTGCTAATAATCGCCACCAAGCGGTAGAAATGGCAGTTATAAATTATTTATGGCCCACACTTACCATTTTGCTCAGTATTATAGTTAACCGTAGTAAAGTAAGTATTTGGATTTACCCCGGTATGCTGCTCGCTTTTTTTGGTGTGGCTTGGTGCGTTGGTGGCGATAGCGGGTTATCTCTTAACAGTATTATGGGTAATTTTGCCAGTAACCCAACGGCTTACTTGTTGGCGTTTGTAGCACCTTTTATTTGGTCTGTTTACTGTGTAATTACTCAAAAAAATAGCAATGGGCAAAATGCCATTGTGCTGTTTTTTATCGCTACGGCACTAAGCTTATGGGTGTTGTATGGATTAAGTGACGAGCCAAAAATGACCTTTACACTGCACGCGACCGTAACGCTTGTGTTAGCTGGTGTGGTTGTTGGCAGCGGGTATGCTCTTTGGAACCAAGCTATTATTGGCGGTAACTTAATGTTGCTTGGTACGCTTTCGTATTTTACGCCGGTTTTTTCGGCGATTATTTCGGCGCTTTATTTATCAATTACCCTCAGTGCCTCGTTTTGGCAAGGAGTAATAATGGTAACTGGCGGCTCACTCGTATGCTATTTCGTAACGCGTGAAAAACCAGTTAAAAAGCAAATTAACGCCGTAAATTAACGGTGTAAACGCATCCTTTTTTAACTGTGTTTGTTTAGCCAGTTAAGCGCAAGTGGCCATAATCCGTCAGATTTTTTGCTAAAAAATTTCATATGGCCAATTTCCTTCAAACCATAGTCGTGTGGGTTTAAGGTTAGGGTTTGTGCTTTTAATTTAGGAAAAACCGAGAGCATATCGGCAACATTTGCATTGTTAGCAATATCGTCATCGGTAGCATTAACCCATATTGAGGGCATAGAAAGCGTGTTGTAACAGTGTTGAAATACGGTATCACCAAATGCTGATTGCACATACCCTTGGGCGTTACACCATTTTCGCCATTGTTTAGCTACGCCTTTAGGTAGGGGTTCGCCCATGCCAAACCACTGCGATTTAGTATGACCAAACAAGGCATTACTAAGGGGTATAACTCCATTCATAAAAAAGTGCGCTTTAACCTGGTACACTAAGCTCATATTAGTTAATTTACCTGACGAGCAAGCAAAATTAAACGCGGAGCTTAGCTCGTTAGCGTTATGCATTAGCCCCACTAATTGCCCGCCGGCGCTATGACCCACTAAATGATATTGCGTATTAGGAAATACCCTTTGCAAATGCTCAAGTACCGCAGGCATGTCTTGCTCACCCCAACTTTGTAAACTGGCTTTGCTTTTTTTAATACTGCGGTTAAGCGATTGGCCAATGCCACTGTTATCAAACGTAATAACGCCAAAGCCATGTTGCTGTAAGTAAGTAGCAAAGTTTGCATAAAACTGCTGCTTTATACCGGTTGCAGGGGCAATCATCACCGCACCTTTAATAGGGCTGGTGGGTGTAAATACACGGGCGCTTAGGGTTTGCCTGTTATTACAGGTAATAGTGGTGTGCTCAAAGTGTGGTGCGGTCATTAGAATTATTATTTCCCATATAAAGTACACAGGTAAAAACAATAGCTGGTTAGACCAGTTTCAGCAAGAGGGGAAAGCGTTGTTTATACCAACCCCATTAAATATGTGTTCTAAATTTTACGCCGAATAAACAATTCAGTTTAGGTGTAAATTGCTGTAAATAGTTGCTCACTTGACGCTAATTACAACAAAGAAATGCGTTGTTTTAGTAAGTGAAATAGATCAGCTATTTATTGGCGTTGGTATTAAACCACGCCCCAGATAAAATGGGGCGAGAGGAAGGTTTAAATAACTAAAGGGTACTACTTATTTTGCTAAAGCCGTGTTATTGGCTGCTAATGTAGCCTTATTGTCACTAACAATAACGGGCTAGGGGGTAATTAAAAGTTGGTTAATTAGATTTACTGTTGACCTGTGCTAATAAGTCGAGCACTTTTTGTTGGCCAAATTTTTGTGCAAATTGCTCGGCTGTTTGACCGGCTTTGTTTTGATGTGCGTTATCGCAATCAAGGCCTACAAGTGTTTTAGCTATGCTAAATTCGCCTCTAAATATGGCGGCCATTAGGGCTGTGTTACCGCGGTTGTCTTCAAGGCAGGCATTAGCGCCTAATTGCAATAAGGTGTTTACCGTATTTTTATTGCCGTGGTAGGTGGCAATCATTAGCGCGGTGTAACCTTTGTTGTTGTAACTGTTAATAGGAATGCCAGCATCTACAAATTGCGTTATTACGGCGGTGTCGTCGGTGCGTGCGGCTGCAAAGTAATAAGCAAGTAAGCTGTCGTATTGCGACTGGGCGGTGCTTTGTTCCGTTACAGGGCTTTGTGGCTCATTGGCAAAGCCTGAAAAGCTCATCACTAAAGTAAATATAATAAGTAATTTACGCATACTGTTTACCTTTTTAAAAAAGAGGAAAGCTAGGCTTTCCTCAATAACTTACAGGTTGGGTAAAATATTAAAGCTTAGCGGCTAGTTGCTTAACTTGTTTCATGTCGCCGTTTACAGCGTTAGTTAAGCGTGTACCGTATTCGCTATCTGCTTTGTAGAAGTGGCTAAGCATTTTGTGCATAACTTTGCTGTCTTTCACTTTGCCTAAATCGCCGGCTAAGTTGTTAACTAAGTTAGTGCGCTCTTGCTTGCTAAAGCTGCGGTAAAGTACACCCGCTTGAGCAAAGTTTTGCTGCTTTTTAATTGCTGCTTGTTGTACGTAGCCTTTAAGCTCTGTGTTACTTCTGCGTGCAATTGGGTTTTCTGCAACGTTTTCGTGACTTGGTTGGTAGTTCACGTTACTTGTTGTATTACCGTAGTTCATTGCGCCGTCTTGGTTGTAGTTAATCACTTCAACTTTTGCACGGTTAATTGGCAATTGTTGGTGGTTAGCACCTAAGCGGTACATTTGCGTATCGGCGTAAGAGAAAACACGCCCTTGTAATAGTCTGTCTTCAGATGGCTCAATACCCGGAATTACATTTGCCGGTGCCATTGCAACTTGTTCTGTAGATTGGAAGAAGTTAGTTGGCATACGGTTTAAGGTCATTGTTCCTACTTTAGTTTCTTTAACGTCTAACCACATTTTTGTTGCATCTAATGGGTTGTAGTCAAAGTCATCTAACTGCGACGGATCAAGGGTTTTAATGTATAGATCCCACTTAGGGAAGTTGCCTTTACCAATCTCGCTGTATAGGTCGCGTGTTAAGTGTTGGAAGTCTTTACCTTGCACTTCGTTTACTTCTTTAGCATCAAGGTTGTCTATACCTTGTTGGCTTACCCAATGAAACTTAACGTATTTAACATCGCCTGACTTATTAATCATTTTGTAAGCATGTACGCCCCAGCCGTCCATTTTACGTAGGCTTGCTGGTGTACCGTAGTCGCTGTATACCCACGTTAACATGTGAGTAGAACCTGGCTCGTATGAGAAAAAGTCAAAAAAGCGGTTAGGGTCTTGAATGTTATCTACCGGTGATGGCTTTAACGAGTGAACCATGTCTGGAAATTTAATCGCATCGCGAATAAAGAATACCGGTAAGTTGTTACCTACTAAATCCCAGTTACCTTGGTCAGTGTAAAACTTAGTAGCAAAACCACGTGGGTCACGTAGTGTTTCTGGGCTACCTTTTGAGTGAATTACTGATGAGAAACGTACAAATACGTCAGTTTCTTTGCCCGCTTCTGCAAACGGTGCAGCAATTGTTAAGTCATCTAATTCTTTAGACGCAACAAATACACCGTGTGCACCTGTACCACGCGCATGCACTACACGCTCAGGAATACGCTCACGTGCAAAACGTTGTAGCTTTTGAATTAGGTGTACGTCTTCAAGTAATACACTTCCGCGCTCACCTGCGGTAATAGAGTTTTGGTTGTCGCCAACAGCTGCGCCGTTGTCTTTAGTAAGGGTAGTTGCGGCACTGGCAGGTAATGCCATTGCTAAAGCTAATGCGCTTAGCGTTAACGTAGATTTATTATTAATCGTGTTTTTTTGAGTATTCATTGTCGACCTCATCTGTATAAAAGTGCCGGCAGTGTTGCTGGCTGTTTAACTGTTAACGAGTGTATTAACAAAAGTAAGTTCGGTAAAATTGATTGTTTAGATTGGAGTAATCACAAATTTAGATTGCTGTTTGCGTGCTGCCTTCTATTTTCTAAATTGCAGTTTTGCAATGTTCGACCTTAGTCGTAATTGCAATTTTGAAATCAATGAAAATACAGACAATTTCATATTTAATGAATAAATATTCACCACTGTGGTGCGTTTTTCACTAACAAGATGTTGACTTATTATAACAATAAAGAGAATATGCTCACTTGCTGGGCTTATGCTCAAGTTGAGGTTGCACCAAACTAGGTGCATAAAAAGGGGCAATATGAATACTAAAATAGAATTAGTTATTTTTGATTGTGATGGCGTTGTTATAGATAGCGAAATATTAAGCGCGCAAGTGTTAATAAACATGCTTGCAGAGATTGGCGTTAATATTGACCGAGCCTATGTACAACAATATTTTTTGGGCTGTAATTTTAAAACAGTTACCCAAAACTTATTCGATACCTTTAACGTGACCTTAGCTGAGAGCTTTGAAGCCGATTACCGAGAAGCACTATTAAACGAGTTCGAAACTGCATTAATGCCAACTAACGGCATTAAACACGTGCTAGAGCAATTATCTGTACCTTGCTGTATTGCAACAAGCAGTAGCCCTAAACGCACCGCTAAAGCGCTTAATGTGGTTAATTTATCGCAGCACTTTAATAAGGTATTTACCTCAAGTGAGGTAAAAAATGGTAAGCCCGCACCCGATTTATTTTTACATGCCGCTGAGCAAATGGGCGTAAAGCCACAAAATTGTTTAGTGATTGAAGATTCAAAAGCCGGCGTGTGCGCCGCACTTGCCGCCAATATGCAGGTTTTGCATTACAGCGGGGGTGGGCATATGCAAGATGCAGTGAACTTTGTTCACCAAGCTTACCCACAGGTAGCGCATTTAACGCATTGGGATGACTTTTATAAGCAGTACCCAACATTACAAACACAGTAATAGAATATCAACGTTGAGCTTTATGACACTGACAAAGCTTAACGTAAAAATGCATTAATTATTAATTAGTTATAGTAGTAGCATTATAAAAAGGCACGGTGATTTACTCACTATTAATTTAAATAAAAAACACTTATTTAAATTAATAGTTAACCTGAACTTTGGTTAAGAGATTTACTAACATATTAAATCAAAAGTGATATCTATGTTTATTTTCTCTAGCCAGAGATTTACAGTGAAAACAAGGCGAAATTACGCGTCAATAGCTAGCCTATTGCAAGTAAATTTAACGTAGTTAGCGCTGGAAATAGCTGCTTGAGATAGATTTATTATCCAGAGTTCAGGTTAGTTAGGGCTGTGCTTAAAACAATAGGAAAATACCATGGCATCAAGTCCACACACACAAACATTTAACGATGTTAACGAAGAGCAATTGCCCGTTGCTAATCATAAGCTTCATGGTTGGAAGCACTTTGCCGGTTTATACGCTGGTGAACACGTTGCTGCAACCGAGTTTGTTATTGGTGCAACCTTTGTTGCATTAGGCGCATCGACCATCGACATTTTATTAGGTTTATTAATTGGTAACCTATTAGCTATGTGTTCGTGGTGGTTAATTACCTCTCCAATTGCGGTAGAAACACGCTTAAGTTTATACAACTACCTAAATAAAATTGCGGGTAACTCAATGACCAAGCTCTATAACTGGGCAAACGTGGTCATATTTAGTGTGATATCCGCCGCCATGATCACGGTATCGGCAACCGCAGTACGGTTTTTGTTTGATATACCCGCGCAACTCGATTGGTACCCTAACAGCTTAGCATTTGTGGCCATTGTATTATCGGTTGGCTCTATTGTTGTATTTGTGGCTATGTATGGTTTTTCAACCGTTGCTGATTTTTCTAAAATTTGTGCGCCATGGTTATTTGTTATTTTTATAGCAGGCTCGTTTGCCTTGTTCCCTGAGCTTTCTAATCATGTATTAGGAGTAACCACGCTAACAGGGTTTGATGACTTTATGGCGATAGGGGATTCTTCTATTTGGACCGGTACCACCGCTGATGGCGAAAAAGGTATTGGCTTATTAGAGGTTATTGGTTTTGCATGGGCTGCAAACTCTATTACCCACTTTGGCTTAATTGATATGGCAATTTTTAGATTTGCTAAACGCAAAAGCTATGGTTTGTTTTCAGGCGTAGGTATGTTTTTTGGCCATTACTTAGCATGGATCTCGGCTGGTATTATGGGCGCAGGTGTTGCGGTATTACTTAAAACAACTATTTCATCACTTGACCCAGGTGACGTTGCTTACCACGCATTAGGCTGGACAGGCTTTGTTATTGTAATTATTGCGGGCTGGACTACAGCTAACGCCAACCTTTACCGTGCAGGCCTTGCAGCACAATCTATTTTTGTTGACCAATCGCGCGAGCGCACTACCGCAATTGTCGGTGTTGTAACCGTTATAATTGCGTGTTTCCCGTTTGTATTTTCGCAAATGTTACCTCTTTTAACTTACGCAGGCTTATTAGTAGTACCTGTAGGCGGCATTGTATTTGCCGAGCATGTTTTATTTCCTAAAATTGGTTTAACCCGCTACTGGGCTAAATACAAAAACATTACACGTAGCGTACCAGCCATTGCCTCTTGGGCATTAGCACTTGTGTTTGGCTTTGGTTTAAATGCGATTGATGTAATGTCGTTTTACTACTTATTTATTCCTACTTGGATTTTCACCATTGTTATTTACACGCTACTGGCTAAAAAATACGGCGCAGGTGAAGACTACAGCAAAGAAATTGCAGCAGAAGAGCAAGAGCTGCAAGACATTAAAGAGTACCAAGCAGGGCTTGCAGAAAACGTTCAAGCTCCAGTTGTTGATAACTCAATGCTAACCAAAGTGTTAAATGGCGTGTCGACTGTTTCGTTACTTATTATTTTTGGCTTTGCCAGCCAAGTAATGTTTTTTAGTGACAGCATGAGCATTTACGCAGGAAATAAATCTCAGTTTGAAATTGCATGTTTTATTTGCACCATTATTTATTTTGCAACCGCTTACTGGTCGCTATTGCGCCATAAAGCACTCAATACTGCATCTTAATTTAAATTTTTAATATTGTTTTAGTAAGGCCGCACCATGACGCAACACCAGCACACTGACGCTCTTGTTAAAGGGCTAAACCAACAAAGCTTGGCAGATATGCCAAGCCATGTAGATACACCAAACTATGACCGTAGTAAGCTAAAAGCAGGTATAGTTCATATTGGTGTGGGCGGCTTTCACCGTGCTCACCAAGCGGTGTACATTAACGAGCTATTAAAAACGCCAGGTGCTGAACAGTGGGGTATTTGTGGTGTTGGCTTATTAGAGGGTAACCGTGGTCTGCGCGATATTTTAAAGCAGCAAGACTACCTTTACACGCTAACGGTAAGACACCCGAATGGGCAAATAGATAACAAAGTTATTGGCTCTATGATTGACTTTTTGTTTGCTCCAGAGGACAAGCAAGCGGTTATTAATAAGCTTGCGCACAGCGATACGCATATTGTGTCGTTAACCATTACCGAAGGCGGCTATAACTTTAACCCAGTTACGGGTGAGTTTGACTACTCAAACCCAGACATTATTAACGACATTAATAACCCGAACGACCCAATTACGGCGTTTGGCTACATTACTGCTGCGTTAAAGCTACGTAAAGAACAAGGCCTTGATGCGTTTACAGTACAGTCGTGCGATAACATTCAGCACAACGGTAATGTAACGCGTAAAATGCTACTTGCCTTTGCGGCCGAGCAAGATAAAGAACTAAGCGAGTGGATTGCTAATAACGTAACCTTCCCAAATGCAATGGTTGACCGTATTACGCCAGTATCTAAAAAGAGCGATATTGACTACGTTGTTGATGCCTACGGTGTTAGCGATGAATGGCCAATTACCTGTGAGTCGTTTACACAATGGGTAATTGAAGACTCATTTTGTTGCGGACGCCCAGATTGGGATAGCGTTGGCGCACAATTTGTAAGTGACGTAACACCTTTTGAGACCATGAAGATACGCTTATTAAATGCAGGCCATTCGGTACTGGGTTTATTAGGCTCAGTACATGGCTACGGCACAATTGACGAAACAGTATCAGATCCTTTATTTGCAAAGTACTTACGTGCGTTTATGGATAGAGAAGTAACGCCTAACCTAGAGAAATTAGAAGGCATTGACCTTGAAATCTACAAAGACACGCTAATTGAGCGCTTTGCTAATCCAAACATTAAAGACAGCTTATCGCGCATTTGTTCAGAAAGCGCAGCAAAGCTACCTAAGTTTTTAATTGCCACTATTAACGAAAATCTAGCCCATGGCCGTGATGTATCACTTGCGACCCTGGTTATTGCTGCATGGTGTTTTTACAGCGATAAAGGCGAAGATGAGCAAGGCAATAAGCTTGAAATAATCGATGCAATGCAAAGCGAGTTACATGAAGCCGCGGCTAAAACGGCGACTGATGACCTTGCATTTTTATCGCTAACTAGCTTATTTGGCGATTTAAACACGCAAAGTGCCTTTACGTCTCACTACAAAAACAATGTAGAAGCGCTATACGCACCGGCTAGCAAAATTAAAGCAATTATGAATAACGTGCTTGAGCCTAAAGGTAACTAATAATGAGCATTTTAATTGATTCTAAACAAGGTAAAGACGTAAGCGTAAGTTGCTTTGGCGAAGTACTATGGGATTGTTTTGCAAACGATAAACGCTTAGGCGGCGCGCCGCTTAACATGTGTGTGCGTATTAACTCACTGGGCATTAAAGCCGACATGATAAGCGCTGTAGGTAACGATGAACTGGGTACTGAGCTACTAGGCGAAATTAAAAGCAAAGGCGTAAGCTGCGAATACATTGGCGTTAATAACGACAAAAAAACCAGCACAGTACAAGTTACCCTAGATAAAAGCGGCTCAGCCAGCTACGAAATAGTTGCCGACACTGCATGGGATAACATTGAGCTTACAGACTCACTTATTGAAAAAGTAAAAGCCAGTGATGTATTTGTATTTGGCAGCCTAATTGGCCGAAGCGAAGCTTCACTTGCTACATTAAACCAATTAGTTGATGTAGCTAACTTTAAAGTGTTTGACGTAAATTTACGTGCGCCACACTACACGTTAGACACATTAGTAGATTTAATGAATAAAGCCGACTTCATCAAATTAAACGATGAAGAGCTTTATGAAATTGCCAAAGCAATGGGCTGTAAGTTCCATTCACTTGAGCAAAACTTAGCGTTTATTGCACAGCAAACTAACACCGAATACTTATGTGTAACTAAAGGCAGCCACGGTGCACTACTAACCATAAAAGGCGAAAATTACTATAACTCAGGTTATTTAATTAGCGTTGTGGATACAGTAGGCGCGGGTGATTCGTTTTTAGGGTCGTTAATTTATCAGCTTTGTAGTAGCGATTGTGCACAACATGCTGTTGATTTTGCGTGTGCAGTAGGTGCTATGGTGGCCGAAAGTGCCGGTGCTACACCTACACTGACTCATGAACAAATTAACGAGTTTATGAGCCCAGCGTAACGTAAAAAATCACAGTTACACCCAATCATTGTGTGTGTAAGCGGCTTTACTTTTATAGTAAAGCCGCTTTTTTTTGTTTTAATTTTTATTAATAAAGCCGTTTAGATTAAGTGTTGAGCAAGGTGCATAAAAAGTGGCTTAAATAGGGTCTGTTGACCTTTGCAGTTTGAAATTTGTTCAAACTAGGGGCGGTTTAATCGCGGCGCGAGGTTTGTAACCTAGTGGGCTAAGTCAAAACCGAGCAACAAAGAGTAAATCGCCCCTAGGCAGAACCCGAAGGGCAGCGCCTGTTTGGCATTAATGCTGCGTTATCGCCTACTTATGGGGAATAACCACACCACATAGGCTCTGCCTTGCCTAAATACCAAACAGGCTGCTGCAAATTTAACCTTGAAAGGTCTACAGACCCTTGTGTATTAGCTATTCGTCTTATAGCGGGGGGATTAATACTTTGTTAATGTTCGTCGATTATTCATGGATTGAAAGGCGGGGCGGCAATTAGGCGCTCTATACTCCAAATACAAAAAGAGAAACGTGCTTTATGATCATCTTTTTTATCTGCATAACAATCTTAATACTGGGATATAAGTTTTATAGCCCGTTTGTTGAAAAACAAGCAGGTATGGATACAACAGTTGATACACCACAAAAACGCTTTAGCGAAGGTGTTGACTATGTAGCCATTCACCCTGTGCGTGCATTTTTAATTCAGTTTTTAAATATTGCGGGCGTAGGCCCTATATTTGGCCCAATTTTAGGTGCGCTTTATGGACCGGTAGCACTTGTGTGGATTGTGCTTGGTAACGTATTAGGCGGTGCAGTACACGACTTCTTCTCGGGTGTGATGAGCATTAAAGAAGATGGCAAAAGCTTACCTGAAATAGCAGGGCACTATTACAACGTTGTGTTTAAAGGCTTTATGCTGATATTTACAGCCATGCTACTGTTTTTTGTGGGTGTTGTATTTATTATGAGCCCAGCAGGCTTATTAAGTAATTTAGATGTATTTGAAGGCACTTTTTTTGCTAATAATACTTTTTGGGTTTTGGCTATTTTAGCGTACTACTTTTTAGCAACGCTGCTACCTATTGATAAAATTATTACTAAGTTTTACCCGCTATTTGGTTTATTAATGATTGTAATGACTACATTAATAGCCGGTGCGTTATTACTAGATGCGCCACACTTACCAGTTGCAGGCGACTTTTTAGCCTACTTTGAAGCCGACCACGCGCATGACTTTTTAGAGCCAAACCCTGATGGCCTGCCAACCTGGCCGTTACTGTTTATTACCATTACCTGTGGTGCTATTAGTGGCTTTCACTCTACCCAAGCGCCTATTATTGCCCGCTGTTTAACAAACGAAAAATACGTACGCCCAGTATATTACGGCGCAATGATGTGTGAAGGCATTGTAGGTTGTGTATGGGCACTTGCGGGTATTGCTGCATTCCCAGAAGGCTACGCTGGCTTAAAAGCATTGCTTGATCAAGGTGGCCCAGGTTTAGTGGTTAACCATGTAGCAAATAGTTACTTAGGCGTAATGGGCGGTATTATGGCCATTATTGCTGTTGCGGTGTTCCCTATTACCTCTGGCGATACGGCGTTCCGTTCACTGCGTTTAACCGTGGTTGATGCGTTTAATATTCCGCAAAGCTTACGTAATCGCTTATTACTGGCAGTGCCAATTTTAACGATAGCCTTTTTTATGACTAAATTAGATTTCTCGGTTATTTGGCGCTACTTTGCATTTTCAAACATGCTGCTTTCAACCAGTGTGCTATGGCTTGCAACCAAGTACTTATTTGATAGACGTGCATTCCACTGGATCACCAGCATACCTGCCGTTATCGCTACTGGCGTAACACTTTCGTACATTATGACTGCTGCTATTGGCTTTAATTTATCGGCCGACTTAGGTAAACCAATTGGTGCCGCTGTGGTTGTTATTGGCTTAGTAGGTTTAGTGTTTGTACACTCTAAGCATAGAAAGCTAGATGTAGCGTAAAGCGTTAAAAATTAAATAAGCGAGCTTATTAAGCTCGCTTTTTTTATGCATAAAATTTACCCTCACACTATGCAATATTAAAGGTAATAAAATGAAAATAGCCGCCGATTTTACCCAGAGAGTCGTTGTTCATAGTGAGCAACTTAATTGGAACCCTTCGCCAATGACGGGCGTTGATAGGCGCCCACTTGATAGAGTAGGCGCAGAAGTAGCCCGTGCTACAAGCATTGTACGTTATGCACCAGGGAGCGAGTTTTCGCCTCATGTGCATACAGGCGGCGAAGAGTTTTTTGTACTAGAAGGGGTATTTCAAGATGAGCATGGCGATTTTCCACAAGGCTCTTATATTCGTAACCCACCGCAATCAAAGCACAAACCAGGCTCCGATGAAGGCTGCATAATATTTGTAAAGCTTTGGCAATTTCAGCCACAAGATAGAACCCACGTACGCTTACAAACACAGCATATGGGCAGCGAGCAACACGACACATTTAAAGGCCTTGCCATAACCCCACTTTATAAAGATGACTTTGAAGATGTGAGCTTATTGCATTTTGAGGCAGACGCTAACATGCAAATTAGCGCAAGCGGGGGTGCTGAGCTACTCGTGCTTGAAGGCGATATAAGTGAGCAAACAGACGTATTAGTAAAACACAGTTGGTTAAGGCTGCCTATTAACAGTGAGCTTAATATAACCGCAGGTAAGCAAGGTGCAAAAGTGTGGCTTAAATTAGGGCACTTAACAGATGTAGATAAGCAAATAGAGCGCGTACAAAACGCTTAGCAAATAGCATTATTTAGCAGTATTGTTTGATTTAGTTCAGTACTAATTAACTTAATACGGTGTAGTTTTATGGTTTAACTCAGTAAGTGATGGGTATTTTGGGGTTTTTATTTTTTAAAGGGAATAATTTCACTTTATAGGCTTTAATTAACTCCAACTTTCGTTATTAAACCCACTCACACAGGCTGTAAATAACATAAGCGCACCCGATTAAGGAGAGCAGCATGGTACACACAACACATGGTTTATCTATTGGTATTGAACGCGCAGGCCGAGAATTCTTTTTAAAATTAAAAGCAGTGGGTACACTCACCCACGACGACTATAAAGTCATTACCCCCATGATCGACTCTGCCCTTGGCGAGGTTAAACACCCTATAGCAAACGTGCTTATTGATGCCAGCGAGTTAGAAGGTTGGGAGCTTCGCGCCGCGTGGGATGATTTAAAGCTTGGCGTAAGACACTCAAAAGAATTTAATAAAATTGCTATTTATGGCAATCAAGAATGGCAAGCCCGCATGGCTAAAATAGGCAATTGGTTTATTTCAGGCGAGGTGCAATACTACGAAAACGCCACCGCCGCCATCGATTGGCTAGATGAATAGCTTGATTGAAAAGTATAAGTTAAAGCACTCTTATAGAGTGCTTTTTTATATAGGAGCGTTAATAAGTTTTTGAATTTGCTTTATTTAAATTGTTAATATTGCTTAATTAAAATACACTCCTTAGTACTAATAAAACTATACATTATAACAACAATGAAACACGTACTTGCCCTTTTTGTATTACTCATATTTTCTACATCAATACATGCAAAAGACAACACGATATTTTCGCCCGTGAGCGATTTATTTTTAGCTGTTTCTAACTTTGATCACGCAAAAATGCGCGCGGCTGTTGACGATTCATTCTTGCTTTTAGAGCACGGTGAAGTGTGGACTATTGATGACTTTGTAAACGTTGTTAAACCCGCTGATTACATAAGAACGAATTATTTTAGTGTTATAAATTCGCGTGTAGAAGGAAATGTTGCGTTTATTAATTACTGGAATAAAGCCAACTTTAAAAACGCCGATAAAAGTGCTGATATTTATTGGTTAGAAAGCGTGGTTGTATCAAAAGTGGGCGACAAATGGCTATTATCGCAAATGCACTCAACCCGTTTACCACAAGGTGAAACACCTAAAGGCGTTACTTTTATTAAGCAATAATTATAAATTAGGTTAAGCCCCGCCATTTGGGGCTTTAACTGTTTATATTACATCAGCCAGCACAGGTAATGCCGGAAAAGCGCCTTTAGCTAAACACGCTTTAGAGCCACATTGAAGGGCAAAGTGGAGGGCGTTTTGTATGCTGGTTTCATCATTTAACTTATCTGCTAGTGATAAATTACTCCCTAAGTTATTTAAATAGTATAAAACCCCCGCTATAAAGGCATCGCCCGCGCTTGTTGTATCTACTGCGTTTATTTTTGGTGCAGATTCGTTAAGTATAAATGCGCTGTGGTAAACCGTAGCAGGCTCAGGCCCGTCGGTTAAAAAGACCAGTTTTACTCCGGTATTTAATAGCATTTGAATGTAATTTTCGCCCGTTGTTTCGCTATGCTTTGCTAAAAAATTAAGTTCATCACGCGAAAGCTTAACTATGTCGCAATAAGCGAAGCAGGCTTGTACATTGCTGGCTATATCATGGGTGTTTTCCCACAAGCTGTAGCGTAAATTTACGTCAAAACTAACGAGCTTATTATGAGTTTTAGCAAGTTCTAGCGCTTTAAGGGTTGTATTGGCAATTGCTGGGTCGGTTAGGGTGTTTGAGCAAAAGTGCAAAGTACTTATGCTTTGCCAATTTATTTGCGCTAAATGCGCTTGGGTTAAAAGTACATCGGCTGTGTTATGGCGATAAAAGCCAAAACTACGCTCGCCTGTTTCATCAAGGCTTACTATTACCATGGCGGTTTGTGAGCCAGCAATGGTAAATAAATAGTCTGTATTTACATTGTATTGCGCCAGTGCATTACTTAATTGATTGGCAAAATGATCGTCACCTTTACCACCACAAAATGCAGCCTCACCGCCAAGTTTTGCATAGCCAACAGCAACATTAGCAGGTGCACCACCAGGGATGGGTAAGTACGCTGAGTTATGAGCATCTTGTGGCAGCATATCAATTAAAAGCTCGCCTAAGCACAGGAGTTTGGTCATTTGGAATATCCTAAAAAACCCAGCAAAGCTGGGCTAAAACATGAAGGGTGTTATTTATTCATACTTTAAAAGGCGCTACAGCGATGACTCACTGCAGCGCAATACACACATTTAGTTAAAAGCGTATTTTAAAGTAACCGACGTAGTGCGGCCGTTAATAGTACGGGCACGAATAATGTCGTTTTCTGGTACTGAGCCTTCTTCGGCTTCTGTAATACCTACTGTATCGAATAGGTTGTTTACATTAAGTGCAAGGTTTAAGTTTTCTGATAAGTCGTAGCTTACAAACGCATTTACTTGCGTGTAGCCGTCAAACTTAAGGTCGTTGTTATCTTGTGCGTAAGCATCGGTTGTACCAATAAAGCTTACACCTGCCGCGCCTTTATCGTAGCTGTAACGCGCCATTAATGAGTAAATTAAATCCGCTTGGCGACGTGGTGTGTTACCTACAACTTCAGGGGTTAGCGCATCTTTTGCAATTTCAGCATCGGTCCAAGTAAAGTTACCTCTAAAGTCCCATGCATCCATAAAGTAAGTTGATTCAACCTCAAGCCCTTTTGCTTCGTATTCACGGTCGAAAAAGGTTTGCGATGTTGCTTCAAAGTTTTGCTCTTCTGTTTCTGCGTAAAAGGCTGTTGCAAATACCGAGAACGAATCAAAGCGTTTTTTCACACCAATCTCAAATTGGTTTACTTCATCTACTGCATCTTCATCAGCTACGCTTCCGTCGCTGCGTACTTTACCAAATAATAAACGGTCTGCATTTGCGCGCCCGCCTTTACTAATACGTGCAAACGTAGCTAGGCTTGGGTCAATTTGATAGTTAGCACCTACAGAATAAGACGAGTAGCTCCAGTCGTAATTTACTGGGCTTGCATTAGCTATATCAATACCTGCTACGTTTTGCTCAGGAATAGAAATAGTACCGTCGCGGTTCATATCTACTGTTGAGGTTACGGCACCTGCGTAGTTACCGCGTGCTTCACCGCTGTCGTAGCGGGCACTTGCATCAATGCTTACATCACCAAGTTTTGTTGAAAACGCAACATACGGTGCGCGAGTGTCGTACTCGGTGTCGTAATCGCGCTGACAACAGTTACCCCAATAAGGCGTGCCGTATGCGTATAAACCGTTTTCTGAATACTCAGTGCCATCGGCTGCGGTTATATTTAAAAGTGCCGCATTGTCGCCTTTAAGCTCCATTAAGTACGAGTTCCATAACCACGACATAGCAATGTTTTGTGTAGAGGCAAAGTAACCAAAGGTTAGGCTAGTGTCATCGCTAAACGATTTAGTTAGTTTAAAATCATTAACAATAGAGCCAAAGTCATTAAGCGTTACATCAAAAGTGTGAATACGCATGGCAAGTTCATCATTAAATGCTTCGCCTGTGTTTGCGTTACTCAGTGTTGCGCCTACACCGCCAATACTTTGTGCAATTGACGATGCGCTGCCAACCTCAGCAGGAATAAGCGAGTTAAAGTTGCCGCTAATTGACGATTTACGAAAACGGTTTTCGATACGCCAATCGTTATCTAAATCAAATACAGCTTCAAAACCTACCGCATCCACTTTAGGGTTCATGCCGTCGCGTAAATCGCCACTGCTAATTTGGTTTTCACCATTTAGGCGCACTGTTTTGGTAAATAATGCTGAATGCGGTGTATCTGATTGCGCATCAAAGCCAGCAATAGAGTCACCATTTGAGTACATTGGCATAGGAAGGTAGCCAACACTCTTATCGTCTAAGTGTTTGTAATAAAGGCGAACGTAGCCGTTTTCAAAATCTTTAGTAAGGTTTGCTTTAATTTGGCCACCTTTATTTGATGTGTAGCCTGTTTCGCGCGGGCCTTCGCCTTGGCGTACAAAGCCACCTACATGAAAACGCACGCTGTCGGTTAAATAGGTGCCGTATTCAAAGTCGGTGCGTACACTGTCGTAATCTAGGCCAACAGTAGTAGATACGCTACCCGATTCGTTTTCGCCATTTTTAGAAATAAAGTTAATTATGCCGCCAGGTGCATTACTGGCTGATGTCGAGGCTGAGCCACCACGAATTGATTCGATTGTTTGCACTGTGTTATCAAGGCGCATAAAAATATCGGCGTTACCAAAGGCAACATCACCAAACTGCATTACAGGCAGACCATCTTCTTGCAGTTGTAAAAACTTAGCGCCACCCGATGCTACAGGTAAGCCACGCACTGCAATATTTGCATTACCTTCACCGCCTGTTGATTCAGCGCGAACACCCGGAATAATTCTAAATGCTTCAGCCGTTGAGCGTGGTGTTGATACCTCAACTTGCTCAAGCGATAAACTGCTTACTGATGAGCTCGATGCCATAATAGTTGTGCGGCGAGGTACACCGGTAACAACAATTGTTTCAAGCCCTTGCTTAGCTTGCACTTTGGTTTCTTGCTCGTCTTGTGCATGAACGCCTTGACTTACTGCAAGTGCTAAGGCACTGATTAAATATAAAGGTGTGTGGTGTGTTGTCATGTTAACGCCTCATTGTGTTGTGTGAGTTTGTTATTTTTACTTAATCGATTAAGTAAAAATAACAAAGTTTTTACAATATGCAAATTATTTTTGTGTGTAATTTGCACTTTTTTTGTTTTTATATTGATTTTAAAGGTATTTTTATTCTGGCTTGAGCAGCCATTTATGCATTTTTAGTTAATGCTTTTGCCGCAGGGTCGCGGTAAAAGTTATAAAGCATGGCTAAAAATAAGATCACAGCAAAGCCGGTAGCTAAGTAAAAACCGTAGCGTACGTGGCCAAAGTAATCACTTATCATGCCCATAAATAAAGGCGCAAGTGCGGCCGAAAGCGCGGTAAAAAATAATATAACACCCGCTACTGCACCATGTTGTGCAACAGGAAAGCACGATATACCTTTAGAGTTTAAAGTAGGGTAAACCATCGACATAAATAAACCCGAAAGCGGAAGCAAGCCTACCGCCCAATCAACACCGCCTACCAAAGTGCCTACATAACACAGCGCGATGCCTAAGCTTAAATAAGCCATGACCCCTTGCCAGCTAAAGTGATTTAAAAGCCATACAGCAATAAAGCGCCCAGCAGCACGTAATACAAAAAATATAGTAAGTGCGTAGGTTGCAAGTAAAGGCCACGAGCCTGTGTAATCTTTTAAAAGTGTTGGCATCCACACGTAAATAGCAACCTCGGTAGCCACATATAATGCAATAGCCAACGAAAAACCAAGTGCATACGGGTTTTTAATCATTTTCATGGTGGTGGCAAGTGAAGCGGGCTTTTCTGTGCTTTTAACAACACTTGGGTAGTCGGCGCGCCATGCCATTAACGCTAAAATTAAACACATAACGCCGGCAATAATGTACAGGTAAGTCCAGCTCACGTTTTGAGTAAGCAGTACGCCTACCAGCGCAGGGCCAACGATGGCACCAATACCAAAAAAGCCTTCTACTTTGTTCATGGTTTTAGTGTGCTCTGCGTTACTTGCAGATATATCGCCAAGTAGCGCTAGTGCGCCGGTTTTAAATAAACCAATGGCAAGCCCTATACAGCACAGCAAAATTAAAAACACCGAAAAGCTATTGCTAAAGGCAAACAAAAAGCAGCTGAGCGAAAAAATAAGTAAGCCCAGCATTATGGTTTGTTTACGGCCTAGGCTGTCGGCTAAGAAGCCTAAAAACAAGCCACTAAAGGCAATGAGTGCCATAGGTGCATAATGAAAAGCACTGGCTTGGGTCATACTTAAACCAAACTCTGTGATTAGTTCAGGGATGATCATACCTACTGCATCTGAGGTCATCGCAAACATAAAAAACATCATGTAAGTGAGTATTCGTATGCGCTGCATTGGGTCGCTTTGCGAGTGTGTGTGTAAATTCGTCATGTGATTTTTCCTCGTTGTGGCTCAAGTTATAGTAATAACTCAATCACTTACTCTAGTTAGTATTACCTTTGCCACAACTTTTGTATGTAAAATATTTAAAAATTACTTGTAAAATTGTACGTGCTAGTTAAAGATATATCTTAATCGATTAAGTTTCAACTTGGTAATCACACATGATGAAGAATAAAGTTCAATTGATCACATATGCTGATCGAATCACAGGTCAAGATATAAACGCACTTACAACATTGTTAAAAGGTCCTCTGAAGGGCGTATTTGGTGGTGTGCACCTTTTACCTTTTTATAATCCTATTGATGGAAGCGATGCGGGCTTTGACCCGATTGATCACAGCGAAGTAGATTCTCGCATTGGTACATGGGCTGATATTCAAGGACTGGGTGAAAACCATGATCTAATGGCTGATTTAATCGTTAACCATGTATCGGCGCAGTCTTATCAGTTTCAAGATGTGCTAGCTAAAGGCAAGCAATCAGAATTTTGGGATTTGTTTTTAACAAAAGAAGACGTTTTTCCAAATGGTATGAGCGAAGCTGAGCAACAAGCAATTTATCGCCCGCGCCCCGGTAGCTGTTTTACGCCAATGCAGTGTGGCGATGGTCAAACGTATGACTTTTGGACCACGTTTACCGATAACCAAATTGATATAAACGTAAAAGTTGAAGTGGGTATTGCGTATTTAAATAACGTATTAACTAAGTTTTCTGAAAATAACGTAAATATTATTCGTTTAGATGCAGCGGGTTACGCAATTAAACAAGCCGGTACTAACTGTTTTATGCTAGACGAAACCTTTGGCTACCTAGATAACTTGTCAAAGCAAGCAAACGAGCTTGGCATGGAAACCATTGCTGAAATTCATAGCCACTACCAAACACAAGTAGAAGTAGCAAAGCGTGTAAACATGGTTTACGACTTTGCATTACCGCCGCTTATTTTACATAGCTTATTTAATAACGATGTAGATGCATTACTTAAATGGTTACAAATTTCACCACGCAACTGTTTAACGGTACTTGATACACACGACGGCATAGGCATTATTGATGCTGGCCCAATGGGCGACAAGCCAGGGCTATTAAATGCACAGCAAATAGATACCCTTGTAGAAACCATGCATGCCAACAGTAACAACCAAAGCCGCCAAGCTACAGGTGCTGCTGCCAGTAACGTTGATTTATACCAAGTAAATTGCACGTATTACAATGCATTAGGCGCTAACGATTTAGATTATTTGATTTCGCGTGCCATACAGTTTTTTGCCCCCGGTGTGCCGCAAGTGTACTACGGTGGTTTATTTGCCTGCGAAAACGATATGGATTTACTTGCGCGTACCAATGTGGGCCGTGATATTAACCGTCCGTATTTAAATAGTGAAACAATTGAGCACGCACTCAATAAACCTGTAGTAAAAGGTTTAATAGAGCTCATTAAATTACGTAATGAACACCCCGCTTTTGCAGGAGAGTTTAGTGCTCACGGTACACAGGGAATATGTTGTTTAACGTGGCAACTTGAAGATAAGTCTATTGCATTAAGTGTTAATTTTAAAACGCGAGATGCACTTATTACCCAAGTAAATGGTGATGAAGAAACAACGATAAGTTTAAACGCATTGTTAGCCTAACAGGCTATTAAAACATAAAAGCCAAGCTCTTGAGCTTGGCTTTTGTTTACCCAGTCCTTTTTAACATAACCTATTAACCACTTGCGCCAATATCTAGCTCGTAACTTACATCACATATTTTTTCTTCTTTAGATATAAATAGTTCGGCGGCCATTACGCCTTTTTCTTGGCTGTTTTGATGAATAGTGGTTAGGCGCGGCACAAAACGAGCGGCTTCGTCTATTCCATCAAAGCCGACAATACGCAGTTCTTCACCTATTTTTATGCCTTGTTTTATCGCTTCTCGCATGGTGGCAAGGGCAATTAAATCACTCATACAAATTATAACGTTAGGGCGAGGGGAGGCACTCAACACCTCTTTAGCGGCAATGTTAGCAAAACGCTCGCTGCTCTCAGGTATATTCCAAATGCGGTCATCAGCTACGGTTATATTTGCCTCACTTAAAGCACGTTGATAACCCCGTAAACGTTGGTGCGAAATAGATTGCCCTGTTTCAAATTCGTGATGCTCATATACGCGGCACAATACGTTTTCATCAAGTAATCTTAAGCCTAAAATAGCGACTTTGTCGCTTTGATTTTTTAAAACATGCTTGGCTATTTCGTAACTTGCTTGCTCGTTATTAATATTTACTGAGGCATTGCGGGCTATATCAAAATCAATAGTTACCACATGTTTAGAGACCGTTTTTAACTGCTCTACTAATGCGTGATTTCGAGGGCGGCCATAACAAATAAAGCCATCAACAAAGTCGACCACGCTGTTAAGGTTATCGCTATTTCCTGAAAACAATAAAACATTAATGCCGTTTTTTTCAAGCACCGAGGTTACACCACGCATAAAGCTGCTGGCCACAGGGTCCGACACCATATATTCCACACTATCGGGCAGCACTAACGCCACAATGTTAAATGTACCACTGCGAAGCGATTGCGCGGCTTTATTGGGCCCGTAATAGCCCAAGGTTTTGCACGCTGCAAGAATATCGTCTCGGCGTTTAGCCGATAGCTGATCAGGGCGGTTAAACGCATTAGAGACTGTTGCGTTAGATACACCTAACTCTTTAGCAATACTTTTTAGGGTCCAGCGGGTTTGCTTACTCATACCAATTCTTTACTCAATACTCATGTTAATAAACTAACATATTCAGGGCGTTAGCAAAGTAAAAAATAAGGTTTTACCCTTAATGCCGGCACTCTTTAGGCGCAATACCAAAGGTTTGTTTAAATACACGACTAAAGTGGCTCGCGCTATTAAACCCAACATCAAAGCAGACTTGGCTAATTGCATGGCCTTGCAGTAATTGATTGCGCGCTTTTTTTAGTCTTAATTGTTGCTGCCAAAGGGCTGGGGTAGTGCCAAATGCCAGTTTAAACTGCTGATAAAACTTACTGCGGCTCATGCAGGCTATTTTGCACAAGGTATTTATGTCGAGCGTTTCGTTTAAGTGCTCTTCAATATAAAGCAGTGCATCGCTTATTTTTGTTTTAAGGCGTGGTTTATCGTTATTAGCGAGTAATAAGTCGCGACTTTGTTGTTGTAACAACCGGGTGATCAATTCGTTTAACGACAAGTCAATTAAGTAATGTCGCTGTGCGCCTGGTTCGCTAAATAAATGTACCATGCGCTCTAATAATTGCTGTATTTGGCTATTATGTTGGCTGTGTACCAATTGTGGAACATACTCGAATAAGTCGCCATCGTGTGCAAAGCTTTGCTGCATGTTAAGCGCATTTGCCACAGCGTTTATTTTATCTTTGCTTATTTCAATTGCTAAACAAGTGGTTGGGGCGTGCATTGATGCCTGTGGAAAATCAATTAATACACCTTGCTCTGGCGCTAATACAAACGACTCGTGGGGTAAAAATGCTTTATGGTATTGGCTACTTTCTACGTGCATTACTTTTTTACCGCTGAGCATGGCACAAAACAGTAACTCCTTTGAATGCAGTGCCACCTTTTGTGCGCGTTGGTACGTGTCGTAAATGCTCAACTCGCTGTTATCTGCTGCAAATGTCACTTTATTTTCTATTAAAACATCAAGTTGTTGGCGTTTTTTGTTTAACTGAGGTGTGTGCATATCAATCCTTTAGTTTTTTATTAGTGTGGACTCACAGACAACTTTTGTGGACAGCTAATCAAGTTTTTAGGTTCTCGTTAGGCTAATGTCAAACTAAATATAAAGCATTTTGTTTTATATAAATGTTCGACCTTTAGCTAACAACAATAAAGAGAGCACACACATGATATATGCAAATCCAGGCAGCGATGGCGCACTAGTAAACTTTAAAAACCAATACGGTAATTATATTGGCGGGGAGTGGGTAAAGCCTGTAAACGGCCAATACTTTGATAATATAAGCCCAGTAAATGGTAAGGTATTTTGCCAAATACCTCGATCCGACAAAGACGATATAAACCTAGCACTCGACAAAGCGCATGCAGTGCGAGAGCTGTGGGGCACAACCTCGGTGACCGAGCGCAGTAATATTTTATTAAAAATTGCCGATCGCATTGAACAAAATCTAGAGCTACTTGCAGTGGCCGAAACATGGGATAACGGTAAAGCCATTCGCGAAACCCTCGCCGCTGATATTCCACTTGCTGCGGACCACTTTCGTTACTTTGCCGGTTGCTTGCGTGCTCAAGATGGCAGTATTGGTGAAATAGACGAAACCACGGTGGCGTATCATTTTCATGAACCATTAGGTGTTGTAGGGCAAATCATTCCATGGAACTTTCCGATTTTAATGGCTGCATGGAAGCTAGCGCCTGCACTTGCAGCTGGTAACTGTGTGGTACTTAAACCTGCAGAGCAAACACCCGCATCAATTTTAGTGTTAATGGAAATTATTGGTGATTTACTGCCTGCAGGCGTGCTCAATATTGTAAATGGGTTTGGTAAAGAAGCAGGTGAAGCACTGGCAACCAATACGCGTATAGCTAAAATTGCCTTTACAGGCTCAACCCCTGTGGGGTCACATATTTTAAAATGTGCAGCTGAAAATATTATTCCTTCCACAGTAGAGCTTGGGGGGAAATCACCTAATATCTTCTTTAGCGATGTTATGGAAAAAGACGACTCATACCTAGATAAAGCAATTGAGGGCGCTATTCTTGCCTACTTTAACCAAGGTGAAGTATGTACTTGTCCATCTCGCTTGTTCATTCAAGAAGATATTTATGAGCAATTTATAGAGCGCATTTTAAAACGTACCAAGCAAATTAAACGTGGTAACCCGCTAGACAGCGAAACCATGGTAGGCGCGCAAGCTTCTAAAGCACAGTTTGATAAAATTTTAAGTTACATAGATATTGGCAAACAAGAAGGTGCTGAAGTACTCAATGGCGGTCATGTTGAGCAACTTAGCGATGAGCTAAATGGTGGCTATTACATTCAACCTACTTTATTAAAAGGCACTAACGATATGCGCGTGTTCCAAGAAGAAATTTTTGGCCCCGTTATTTCTATGTCGACCTTTAAAGACGAAACCGAAGCGCTCGAATTGGCTAACAGCTCAGAATTTGGTTTAGGCGCAGGTGTATGGAGCCGTAATATGAACCGCGCTTATCACTTTGGTCGCAAAATAGAAGCCGGTCGCGTATGGACCAACTGTTACCATATGTACCCAGCACACGCTGCGTTTGGCGGTTATAAAAAGTCTGGTATAGGCCGCGAAACGCACAAACTTGCGCTCGATCATTATCAACAAACTAAAAACTTATTAGTAAGCTACAGCGAAGATCCGCTTGGCTTCTTTTAATAACGCGTTTTAGTTTAAACAAACAACCTATAAGTAATGAAAGCGCTGCATTGTTGTAGCGCTTTTTTATTCACAGTGCTCACAACGCTACTTTAAGCGTGTTGTAATATATAAGTACAATACCAGCCGCATTCAAAACGTTAAAACCTAAGCGCGTTAAATAGCCCATTACCTGCGTCAAAAAACGATTTTACAATATTAATTTTTTATAAAAGTTGCTCTAAAAATGTGCAGTGATTTATGCATTGTCGGATATTACTGATCTCCCCCATTTTGGTGTGTTACAACATTAACGGAGATTTCTTTGTAGTTAACTAATTGTTTACAGGTAGTTATTTGCTGGCTAAGATAAATGCATTGTAATATAGGGACATTTGTCGGTTTATAAAACGACAAATGTCGTAGACAAAGTTGTTAGCTGTCAAAAGGAATCCCATGTGGAATAGTATTGAAAACGGTTCAACTATTGGTGAATATGGCTCAGAGGGCGGTGAAATTATTCGAGACATTGAACATATTCAAGGTGCAAGGCTAACCCTAGAGAAAAATACAACAATAGCTCCCTTTGCTATAACTAGCGGTGTATATGGTTGCTTTTTTCATACAACTTTTCTAGGTAATATTGAGGAAGCCAACGAAATCCTAGAAAAAATGAAAACAGACATTTCGAATTACTTGGCAGCACAAATGGAAAATGAAGAACAGTACAAATGGATAGAGAACTTCGTAGCAAACTACTGACAGCTAACAAACCAGTCAAGCTCGCTCACTCTGTTCGCTGGGACACATACTCACCGGCGCTTCCGCGATTATCGCCGGTAAGTATGTGCCCCTTACTGGGGCGTTGGTATGACTCCCACTGTCAAGTTAAACGCACTGATCCCTGCCTAACTTTTTAAGCCATAATTACTTTAGCTCGAATTAGAGCGAGTTAATACATAGGATGAAGCAAGTAATGTCGTCGGT
>NZ_JAQREL010000023.1:0-44847 GCF_028599255.1 Pseudoalteromonas sp. Angola-7 | reverse complement strand
GTTGCGATTAAAGCGTTAAACTTTATCTCGCTAGGGCTGCGCATCTTACGCTTTCCTATTTTTTTGTCAACACTTAATTTTGTTAAACTTGAAAGTTTTTAAAACTAAGTTTTACTCAACTCACTGATTGACTCTTGCCTCGCTAAGCGTTGCTGTCTGCCGTCTCAGTGGGGTCGCATTATAGGGAGATCCGAAAACAGATCAACCCTTTTTTGAAGAAAACTTGAAATAAATGACTGTTCGCTGATTATTTGAGCCAAATGCGCTAAAAACACAACATAACTAGCACTTTATTAACATTTTAGGTGTATTAATTGGTTTATATAGAGGGTTTACTGAAATAACTTTATATACAAACTAGCACCCCACACGATCGTAAGGATCATTAATGAGAGTGTTACCGCTGCAGATCCCATATCTTTCGCACGCCCCGATAATACATGGCGCTCTGTACTTACGCGATCAGTGAGCGCTTCTATTGCTGAATTAAGTAATTCCACAATCAATATGATCAGTAATGTACTTACTAACAATGCCCAATGTAATACCGATGAGGCTAGCCAAAAAGAAATGGGTAGCAAAATAATGCTAAGTAGCAACTCTTGCCTAAAAGCCGCTTCTTCTATAAAGGCCGCTTTAAAACCAAGGTACGAACAATACGTTGCTTTAAATATACGCTTTATACCAAGGCCGTTAGGTTTAAATACATCTCTCATTATTAGCTCTATTTACTGTGGTCAAAATAAAGCCCCGCAATTGCGAGGCTTTTTTTAGTTAGGCAATACCGTATTGATCTCGGTATGCTTTAACTGATGCTAAATGCTCGTCCATTGTACCTTGGCTCTCAAGGTAGCTAATAAGATCAGCTAATTTTACAATAGAGATCACTTTGGTATTAAAGTCGCGCTCAACCTCTTGAATAGCTGAAAGCTCAGCTTTGCCTTTTTCTTGGCGATCAAGTGCTATTAGTACACCACTTAGGTCTGCGCCGTTATCGGCAATGATTTCCATTGATTCACGAATCGCAGTGCCTGCAGTGATCACATCATCCACCAGCATAATTTTACCCGTTAATGCAGAACCTACTAATGTACCACCTTCACCATGTGCTTTTTTCTCTTTACGGTTAAAGCAATAAGGTACATCTTTATCATGGTGATCTGCCAGCGCTACTGCGGTAGTGGTTGCAATAGGAATGCCTTTATAAGCTGGGCCAAATAAAACGTCGTATTCTATTGCGGCGTCTTCAAGGGCTGATGCATAAAAACGACCCAAACGTGCTAAATCACGTCCTGTATTAAAAAGGCCAGCATTAAAAAAGTATGGGCTTGTACGACCTGATTTAAGGGTAAACTCGCCAAATTTTAACACCTGCTTTTCTAAAGCAAATTCAATAAACTCTTTTTGATAATCTTTCATTGAGGTACTCGCTTATGCTAACGCTTGTTTTTGAACGTCAATAATTTCACGGATTGAATGTTTAGCCAGTGTAAGTAGCTCATCTAATTCGTCGAACGAGAATGGTTCGCCCTCTGCGGTACCTTGTACTTCAATAATTTTACCTGTTTCAGTTAAAATTACGTTCATATCGGTTTCGGCTTCAGAATCTTCAAGGTACTCTAAATCACTAATTGGTTGGCCTTTATAAATACCTACCGAAATAGCAGCAATCATATGCTTAAGTGGGTTTGAGTTGATCATTCCTTTAGCGCGCATGTGAGTAAGTGCATCAACTAAAGCAACGCATGCACCACTGATAGATGCAGTACGTGTTCCGCCATCAGCTTGAATCACATCACAGTCAATTGTAATGGTGTTTTCGCCAAGCGCTTTTAAATCTACTGCAGCTCTTAATGCGCGAGCAATTAAACGTTGAATTTCCATAGTACGACCGCCTTGTTTACCACGTGCTGCTTCACGTGCGTTACGTGTATGCGTTGAGCGCGGTAGCATACCGTATTCAGCGTTGATCCAACCTTTACCTTGGCCTTTCATAAAACGTGGTACACCTGCTTCAACCGTAGCAGTACAAAGTACTTTGGTATTACCAAACTCAACAAGTACTGAGCCTTCAGCGTGTAATGTGTAATTACGTGTAAATGATACCGGTCTAATTTGGTTAGGTGTTCTTTCGCTTGGACGCATTGACGATCCCCTTAATTCTGAATTTGCGACATTATAAGTGCATGTGCAGGTAGATGCCATGCTGATTGTAAAATATTCAGCGTAATAAATTTTCTCTAGAGGTTAAGCAGTGTTACGGTATAATCATCGCAATATTGTATTAATAAATTTTAGGAACTTATCCATGATCCACAGTATGACTGCTTATGCGCGTCGCGAAATTAAAGGCGATTGGGGCACTGGCACCTGGGAAATTCGTTCAGTAAACCAGCGCTACCTTGAAACGTTTATTCGCGCACCAGAGCAATTTCGTGGCATGGAGCCGGTAATTCGTGAGCGTTTACGTAAAAATTTGCAACGCGGTAAAGTTGAAGTATTTTTAAAGTTTGTTGCAAATCCAGCACACGTGGGTGAGCTATCAATTAATGAGTCACTTGCTGAGCAACTAATAAATAGTGTTAAATGGGTGCAGCAACAAAGCAGTGGCGACATTAACCCAGTTGATATACTGCGCTGGCCTGGCGTAATGGAAGCACAGGAGCTCGATTTAGATACCGTTAATAAAGCACTTATAGCGGGCTTTGACCAAGTAGTTGAAGATTTTAAATCAGCCCGTGGCGATGAAGGCGCAAATTTAGAAGAAATGATTGCCACTCGCCTTGATGCCATACTTGAGCAAGTTACTGTAGTAGAAAGTCACTTACCAGAAATAGCAAAGTGGCAGCGTGAAAAGCTTAATCAAAAGCTTGAAGACTTAAAAACCGACATTGACGAATCTCGCCTTGAACAAGAGCTTATTTACCTTGCGCAAAAGCAAGATGTTGCCGAAGAACTCGACCGCTTAAAGTCGCACGTAAAAGAAACTAAAAAAATTCTTAATAAAGGTGGCGCATGTGGCCGCCGTTTAGATTTTATGATGCAAGAGTTTAACCGCGAAGCAAACACCCTAGCCTCTAAGTCTATTAATAGCGATATTACTAATGCAGCTGTGGAGCTAAAAGTGCTTATTGAGCAGATGAGAGAGCAAATTCAGAACATAGAATAATGTTTTAGCCTGTTTCAACTTGTATACAAACAATTAAAAAGCCTAGATTTTTCTAGGTTTTTTGTTTTTCATGGTTCATACTAGTTTCTTATTGTTTATGTCTAAGTGGTTACCAAATAGGTTACAATCCAATTTAGTAACCACATACAAAAAACTTCTAGTAGCCACTTTACGGTGAGAAAATGAACCAAAAAGAGTTAAAATCAGTTATCAAAGAAACAACATCTGCCAGAGTGCGTGTTGTTAAAGGGTTGTATATAAAACCTAACAAAGGAAGAACTGGTGGAGCATGGGAAGTTAGGTACACAATAAATAAAAGACGCTCATTTATGACGTTAACTGGAGGTCACTTTCCAGAGCTATCGCTGTCAGATGCCAAACTTATCGCAAACAATGTTTTCCAAATGGTCAAACAAGGCAAAGACCCTTTGCAAAAACGTATTGAAAGCAGTAAGAAAACTATTATCACTGTTAGTGATTTATTTGATAACTGGTTTGAAGGTGTTAGGAAAAGGCTAAAACATCCCAATGTAGCTTTAAGATATTTCACTAACGATATTAAACCTTCAATAGGCCGTCTTAAAGTTGAAGATGTAAAAGCTAAACACATACATGATCTAATTAATGATATATCCAATAGTGGACGTCCATCTATTGCCAATAAAGTCCTACTTCAATGCAAACAGCTTTTCAAACATGCCCAAAAGTTAGATTGCACTGATAAGAACCCAGCAGCTGCTTTCGATGCAAAAGATGCTGGTGGTGTAGGAAAAAGCCGCACCCGAATATTAAGTAGTGATGAAGTAAAAACTATATTTAGATCTTTTGAAGAGAATAGCCATATTTTTACTAAAGATAATTACATAGCATCAGTTTTACTACTTACTTTAGGGGTTCGAAAAGGTGAGCTCATAGCTGCAAAATGGAGTGAATTCGATTTTACAGAAAATTGTTGGTTTTTGCCCGAGTCAAGAAGTAAAACAAATGTAGCTATAAAAATACCTATAGCACCCGCATTAGTACCATTATTTGAAGAATTAAAAGTACGTTCTTGTGGATCTGATTACCTATTCCCGTCGAGGCGAACAAGTAAAAGAAGAGCATATATATCTGATGATACTCTTAATCATGCTTTAGCCAAAATGTTTGGCCGGAAAGTCGACAGCAAGAAAAAGCCATACCCAAATATTTTAGGTAGTGAAGGTATTGAATACTTTGTAATTCACGATCTAAGGCGGTCATGCCGTAGTCTTTTGGCGCAATTAGGAGTTCCTGATAATGTAGCCGAGCGCTGTTTGAATCATAAGATTAAAGGGGTTGAAGGGGTATATAACCGATACGATTACTTTGATGAGCGACAAAAAGCGCTAAATGAATTAGCAAACCTTGTTATACCTTTAATACAAGATAATTGAGCTTATTATGACTGCTTCAAAAACAGCTCCTATCACTGGCGTTACAAATAATGGTAAAAAGCAGCAGATTGAAAATCTAAAGAATATGGTTTTTCCTGAAATGCTTTTTAACCAGTTAAACAGTGACACCCTAAAACAAGATAATCATTTAAAAGTGGCCTTAGAATCTTTGTACTCAGGCATTGAGCTTCTTAAGTTAATCAAGTACCGAGTTGAAAAGCTAAAGACTAATAAAGAGCTATTACCTAAAGATGAGCACACAATGCTTAGAGAAGTTGATAACGAGCTGAAAAATATTTCTAATACTCTGAGTTCATCTTACAACTCTAGCGAACATCAGCTAAGTGATGCTTTAACCAGTGCGCTTCTTATCGGCTATCATGCTGGCGCTCATGATATGAGAGTTAATTTGGAAAAACATGCTGAGAGAGGTTTTCAAAAAGGTGTACTTGATACGCAAGCTGGTGGAATAAAAACAGCAGCAAAGACTGACTCACTCAAATCGCTTATATTGGAAATGGCTAATTACCTAGATTCAGTCGGAGATTACGGTAAACTATCTAAAAAGATTCTAGCTCAAGCGATACATCCTCTTATTTACGATTTCTATATTAAAAATAAGGAACTGGAGTGCTTTCATATATTCAAAAGATGTGAAGACACTGAAGCATATATCAAAAATCACTTACATAAGCCAAAGCTGATAAGTGCAAAGGGTAAGGCATATCCCATAAAGCTCAGCCAGTTGCTAAAGAAAAAATACAGCACTGCGGAAATTAGAAATAAATTAAAATAATTTATTCTTAAATTTCAGTTAATAACAGTAAAAAAAAGCCCTACCCACTTAGTGAGTAGGGCTTTCCTATCCCTATATTCTTTCATAATTCTCCCCATCAACAATGATGAACCGGAGAAACCAATTTGAACCAACTAACAACACCAACAACTCAATTTACTGACCGCCTAGTCAGAGAAGCAGAAAGAGCCAAAATAACGGCTGTCTCTCGAACCAGCGCTTGGGCTTTAGAAAAAAAAGGCCTCTTTCCGAAAAGAAGAAAGCTTCATGCCGATAGCGACAGAGTTTGTTGGTTATTAAGCGAGCTTTTAGACTTTGTAAAATCTCGCGAAGTTATAAATATGGAGCGACCTCAATGAGCGAGAAAAAGCTACCAGATCTTGCTATGTATATTGACGATGCTCGAATGATTAAAAAGCCTGAACTGCAAAAGCTTCTTAACATCAGTAGGTCAACACTTGGAAGATGGATAAAGGCTGGCCATTTCCCCCCACCAGCTCATGTAATAAATGGGCGGTCCATGTGGCATTTTCAAGATTATAAAAATTGGCTAGCTAATAAACACTCAAAAGCAGGTAAATAAACTGCTTTTTTTTGGCCTACTGATGACGCACTTTGAAACAAAATGATCAGTAAAAACACGCTATTCAACAAACTAAAAACATATCTTAGTTATTATTTTAAAAGGGCTTTTATCTGTAAAGCGCATATCCACTAATAGCGGATATTAAATAATATAAGAAAGATACCAATTAATAACTAAAGCAAATAGATAGAACAATGACCTTTAAAATATCAACAACTAACTCAGTAAACTTTATATACAAAGACCATAGCTACAGAGTATTCAAACCAAAGACAAAAGGCCAAGATCTAAAAGCATTAACTAAAGTGTTTAGGCATTGTGAATGTATGCTTTCTCACTACTCTAAAGTACTCGTAGCAAGAATAGACCTAAGTACTAAATCTTATTCTATTAATAATCAGGCGTTCTTAAAATTTATTAAAAAACAGCTGTCGATACTTACAAAACAATATAACTGCAAAGTAAGTTACATATGCGCTAGAGAGAGAAATACATCTTCAAATCATCATTATCATTTAGCTGTGTTGTTAAGCGGGCATAAAATAAATCATAGCAGTAAGTTAACCTACCAATTAAAGCATGCTTGGGAATCTGAAGGCCTAGGCTCAGCCTCACTGGTCAAGCACCCATACTACCTAATGCACAGGGGTAATAAATTCAGTATAGAACCAGCTCTATACCGCTTAAGTTATTTTACTAAACGTGCCACAAAAGAAGCTAGCATTAAGGCTCATAGCTACTTATTTAGTAAACTTGAATACTCAACAGAGCACGTTGATAAACGCTTTAACGATATGCTACTCGTAAATTCAGCTATTACATACCAGCAAAATAAAGAAGCGGCTCTAATAAACCTAGATAACTCAGAGGCTGGTGGTATCAAGTTACTAAAAAGGTTATCAGCTATAAGCAGTACACAGCTAATACAATCTAAACTTCATCGCTCATTGCAGTACAGCGATCACCTTAATCAAGTTAATAACGCTGAAGTACCTTTGCAGCACTCTAAGAACCGAAGTATACACATGCAAAGTGATCGATCACCTTACGTGCACAGACAACATAAAGCACTATTAAGTGTTCGCTTTACGCGGCATTAAAATATCATAACCCATTGATTTATATATTTACTCTATGATGGTAAGCATATAAACATTCGATTTTAAAAACTTTAAAGAAAATAGATTTTCAAAAAACAAACCCTATGAACCGAAAGTTCACCGAGCATGATCGATCATAAAAAGGCAAAAAATGAGTAAGTTTGATTTAGACAGTCTACCCAAGTGCGGGGCCAAAACACGTTCAGGTAATCCCTGCAAGCGCCTAGGCAACAAGCGAAATGGTCGATGTAAATTTCATGGAGGTCGCTCTACAGGTGCAAAAACAACCGAGGGTAAACTTGCTGTACGAACCAATCCTGTTAAAAATGGTTTTGGATGGAACCTAATGAAAGGCTATGACCCCGTATTAATAGAAGACTCACTTAAAGCATACATTCAATTGTGCGATATAGTTGGGCAGAAAAGTATTAACAACTCCGAGGTGAACAAGCTAGTATCACAATACAGGGTAGCGTTAGAATGCTTTAAATATCGTATTTGTGAATACTATGGCGCAGAGGCCTTTATTATTGTTCAATCAGCACTTGATGCATATTACAAAGATACAGATAGTCATCATCTTCACTTTCATATCCACACGAAGGTAGTAAAAGCACCGTACTTCCACCAGCATATGAGTGAAGCAAGAAAGCAATTTCTACTTATTAATAAAGCCAATGTAATTTAAGGGTTTATACAACTGTCACATAACTAGTTATTCAATAACTTTTTAATTAAAGCTGACTATTACAATAAATATAAGGAAAATGATAAGGAGTACAGCAATCAGATCAGATGTCTCATTTCTACTCTCTTTATCTGTATTAAAATAATCAGGGTATTTTTCTTTTACTTTTCTTAAAATTAACGAGCCTTGTGAATCACCTAAAACCCTTACCGCTTGGTTTAGCTCTACGGCTATCTCATTTCGGTTTTCGACAATAACTTGCCTTGCTAATGCTTGAACATGATTGTTCGTACCAAAATAAGTCCTTAAAAATTTATCCTCCATTTTAGAAGCAATACTATTAGCTTCATTAAATGACTTACACTCAAGCAGGTAAACTTTAAAAGTCATCCCTAAGTCATAGCTAAACTTATTTAACCTTTTTAATACTGCTTCTATTTCAGGGTAGTACTCTGTAGCTAATAACCAATCACTTTCAAATTCAAACGAAGTACATTGGCCCTCATTTTCTTGCGTGAAATCAAAACACCCTCTACTAGCCAACTCATCATCATAAGCCTTTCGTTTGGCTTTATTTGAAAGAGTGTCATACGCTAGATTTATTGCCTGCATTCTAACTTTGGACGCCTCAGAGGAGTCCACGTCAGGATGATATTTTTTTGATAGAACTCTAAATGCAGCTTTTATTACTTCAGGTTCCGCACTCGGGCTAATGTTCAAAATACTATAATAATTTTCCATTTATCGTACCAAGCTATCCTTTAAAAAGTTAACCTATATGATTATAAATCATGAATAAATTTTAGATACTTCAACCGTCAACCGTTGACGGCTTAAGCAAAATACCACTAGAACCCTTTAAAACCCTGTCATAAATGTATCTACAAAACGTTTAAATTTATCAGTAATGATGGGGAGTACTTTTTTGCGCTGTAATAAGCTGGGTTTGGTTTCGAGCACGTCAGCAAAGTCATCCCTTAGTGGCATTTCGTCACTTAGCTCATAACGGGTTACTAGCTTTTCTAGGCGTTCTTGGTTTAGCTTTTGCTCTTGGGCAAACTTCTCAAGCTCTAGGCGCTTTTCTTTTTCCCAATAAAGCTCAAACTCTTCATCAATGTCAGCACTGGCAGGTATGCCTTGTAAATGCTCGTCCATAAACTTATCTATAAGTGCCTTTTTACTTAATAAGGTTGGGTCTGTGGCTATTAGGTTTGCTATTACTTGGCGTTTACGGGCTTTTTCGTCAGTACTTTCTTCACCGTGTAACTCACGTAATAACTGCAAAATATAGGTTACGTTTACTATATCGCTGTGTAATAGCTCTAGTTCAAAATCAACGTCATCTAAAACCGATACTTTTTCCTTACTTGAGTTCTCACGTAGCTGCCTGCCAAGGTCGGCATACTTACTCGTATAATCCTGAAACTCTTGCTCGCCCATGGAGGTTGAGTCCATATCAAAGTCAGCAAAGTTGCTTAACATGTTCTTTAAGCGCATAAGCTCACGAAACTGCCTCACAAACAATGCCTGAGCCTCTTCGTCAGGTAAAGCATCAACAGAATCAACGGTAGGCGTAATTGCCATTAGCGCATCATAGGCGCTGTTAAAATCAGTAAGCAGTTCATTATACGAAGGGGTTTCTATAAACTCTTTAGGCTGCTTATTTGAGAATAAAGTAAAGGCAGTATCAGCGGCTTTTTTAAGGTTTCTGAAGCACACTACGTTACCGTGCGATTTAGTCTCACCCAATAAACGGTTGGTGCGCGAAAACGCTTGTACTAAACCATGGTACTTAAGGTTTTTATCAACGTATAAAGTATTGAGTTTAGGAGCATCAAAGCCTGTTAAAAACATATTCACCACCAGCAATATATCAATCTCTTTGGCTTTAACGCGCTTAGATATATTTTTGTAATAGTCTTCAAATAACTTACTGTCTTTGGTGGAGTAGCTTGTACCAAACATAGCATTATAGTCGTTAATAAATGAGTCTAACCTATCGCGGCTATGTAGTTTAACGGCTTGCCCTTCGTTTAAATATTTGGCTGATACTTCTTTAATTTGCGCATCATCATTACCTAGTTCGTACTCTTCCTCTTCATTAGCCTCATAACTAAATATGGTGGCAATTTTAAGGTTGTGTTTGTCTTGTGCTTTTTTACTCGCAAACAGCTCATAATACTGAATAAGCTCTGCAACGCTTGATACACAAAACATGGCGTTATATTCACGACTATGTGTTTTACGGTTATGCTGGGCAATAATATAATCAGTTATTTTATCTAAGCGCGCAGGCGAGGTTAAAAGCTCTTTAGTGTCGATGTCTTCAACTTCAATATCTAGATTGTTGTTAGAGCCATCTTTGTATTGATAGCGCCCAACGTACTCAATAGCAAACTTAAGCACGTTAGCGTCGCGTATTGCATCCACAATTACATAAGGGTGTAAGCATTCACCAAATAAATCTTTAGTGGTGCGTTTAACTGAGTTTTTAGCAACAGCATTGTCGGCAAATATAGGCGTACCCGTAAAACCAAACAACTGCGCGTTATTAAAAAATTCGGTAATGTTTTTATGCGTACCACCAAATTGGCTACGGTGGCACTCGTCAAATATAAACACAATGCGCTTATCTTGCAGGCTTTGCATTTCTTTTAAATAGCGCTGTTTAGTCACCACGTTATTAAGCTTTTGTAGTGTAGTTACCACCAGCTTAGTATTACGGCTTTGGTTGACCTTTTTACCCTTCATTGGCTTATCTAACAGCTGGTGGAACAACATACTAGTATTGTCGGTGCTGTCTACGGAGCCTTTTACAAACGCATTAAACTCAAGCGCTGTTTGGTAATCTAGATCTTTACGGTCTACCACAAATACTACTTTATCAACCTCACTCAGCGAGGTCATAATTTGCGCCGCTTTAAACGAGGTTAAAGTTTTACCTGATCCCGTTGTATGCCAAATGTAGCCGTTATCGGTTGTAGTTTTAACTTGCTCTACAATCGCTTCTACTGCATAAAACTGGTACGGCCTGAGCACCATCAAGTACTTACCTGTTTCATTAAGCACTATGTACTTGGTGAGCATATGCGTTAAGTGCGAAGGCGTTAAAAATGCTTCGGCAAAGTCGTGTAACTGGCTTATTTTATTATTTTTATTATCAGTCCAGTCAAAGGTTTGCTTAGCCGACATTTCACTATTGTTAGAAAAGTACTGGCTATTAACCCCATTCGACATTACAAACAGCTGCACATAGTTAAACAAACCATGGTTGGCATGAAACGAATGCTTTTGATAACGCTTAATCTGGTTAAACGCTTCTTTTAGTTCAATACCACGGCGTTTTAGCTCTATTTGTACCAGCGGCAAGCCATTAACCAATAGCGTTACATCGTATCGGTTAGTGTATGTGCCCTTTACTGTAATTTGTTGCGCCACCTGAAAGCTATTTAGCTGCGGCTCATCAAACAACAACGTTAAGTGTCTGCTGTCGCCGTTATCAAGTGTTACATCAAGCTGGTCGCGCAGTGTTTTGGCCTTTGCAAATATATTACCCTTACCAAGCTTACCCAATATTTGCGTAAACTCAGTATCGCTTAACGTGCAGCCATTCACTTTTTCAAGCTGCTGCTTAAGATTGACCTCAAGTGCTGCGTTATCCTTTAAAATAACGCGTGCAAAGCCTTGATCGCTAAGCTGTGCAATTAAGTTATCTTCTAATTGTTGTTCACTTTGATAATTCATTTATACCTACAATTCCTTGGTGCTAGCCTTGTGCAATACATTCACAGCTTTATTGCTAATCTTTGTGTAACTTATAACCCTGCTCTGGGTGATTCGGTATTGTTGGATATGCCAAAAACAATACCTGCTCTTTAACCATTTTACTTAAGTAGTTACGTCTTAGCGTGTCGGGCTTCATTCCTAGCAGCTGTGCTATATCACCCAACCTTAAACAGTGCGGCTGTGCTTCTTTACATAGGGCTATTATTGCTTGTTCTACCTCAGACTTCTGCTTTCTACTTGAGGCAGATCGTACTTGCTCACCTATAACCCATAGTGAACTCCATAACTCATTAGCTGCAGCTGTCTCAACTTCTGTATTGTCTTGGTCCGGAGTATTTAAAGCTAGGTCCGGACCTTCATTGCTTAACTCCGGACCTTCAGTATCTAGGTCCGGACCTTCGCTATTTAACTCCGGACCTTCAAACAATGAAAGCTGATCTAACTTGGGAGAGGCTACAAACGTAATACTCTTACCTGCATCATTATCAGGTGTAGGGATTTGTATCCCTTTTAAGTGATATATCTTGCCTCTGTGCTGGCCTGCCGACTCTAAGTACCCTGCATTAACTAACTGACTTAACGCAAGTGTCACTTCTCTTGTATGCTCTGAGGTCAACGAGCAAATACGCTCGTGGTTAAACCATGACTCAGTAATGGCGGTAATCAAAATAGTTCGCTTAAGCTCGCTCAGCTTTTTGTAGCCACTACCAAAGGTATCTGTAAGGCGCTTATCAAGCTCAGGCGACACAATATTAACCATGCGCAACTCTAAAAAGGTTTGATTCAGCTCATCCTTTTCATACATATGCGGTGGCTGCCAGTTTTGCGCTTTACAGTTACTGTATATTTTAGGAATACCCGACCCTGCTTTTTCGCTTAAACCAATATTTAAAAACATTTGATGAATAGCAGGGTTTCGGCACTGGCTGTTACCCCCCGCCTTAGCCTCATGCACAGGTATACGCATTAGCCCTGCGTTTCTAAAGCCAATGAAGTCAGGGTGCTTTTCAATTAAAATATTACTTTCGGTATTAAATTCTGCATGTGCGAGTGTATTAACAAGTGCTTCACGAATGGCCTCATGCGCGGGAGTGGTATCTTGCCGTTGGCCGTCATCGGTTAAGCTAAACCCTATTTTTAAATCTGCCGTGAGCTTACGATACACCTTACGATAAAAATCAAAAGCATTACCCGACCAAGAGCCGTCAGTATAAATTCGGTCTATCCAGCGGTGTGTGCTGTCATCTTTTTCTTGATAATCAAGTGCAAAACTAGGCAACGCATCTTGAATCGCATCCCACTTACCAAACATCACTAAGCCAGCAAGGGTTAAACCTGCTTTGCCTGTTGCGCGGTCTTGTTGCCAGCCACGTATTGAGCGCAAAAACTCTTGGTCGCTCAATTCTAAAAAAGGGTGTTGTGGTTTGGCGTCAACAAACATTTGCCTATAAATGCGAAGGCTTTCGGGGTCTATGTCGTCAAGGGTAAAGTGCTCTAAAATACGGTTGTCGCGCACTTCCTCTTGCTCTGCCAGCATTTTATTTACTGCCGGTGGCAAACACTTTTGATCGGCCTCGTAACGGCGCTGATAAGTCCCATTAAGTGGGTTCGCATTTATAAATACAGGGCGGCTTTCGCGCGGGGCGCGTGGTACAGTAATCGCAATAATCGATTTGCCTTCCAGTATTTCAATGCGCACGTCACTTTCGCTGAGTAAATTAACACTCACTTTATTCGGATTATTAACAATATCCCAAATATTCTTAATTAGCGGCGCTGGGTTTGTTATACCCTCAACTGTAAACGTGCCTTTTTTTTCTTTAATGCCCAATAAAATTAAGCCACCACGAGTATTGGCAAACGCGCTATAGGTTTCCCATATATCATTAGGCACTGCACCATGGCCGTCGCGGCCACCAGCCTGCTTGCACTCAACCTCTACGCTTTCTTGCAAAGTTTGAATATCAATAATGTTCGCTATTGGGTTGTCGTTAATTTTATTGGTCATTGTTTCTCACACAAACATTTGCTGTAGTAAGCCTTTTTTAAATAGCTTAGTATGTTCAATTTGCTCGTTAACAGCGTCTATTTTTTTATCGAGCGATTGTAAAAATTGCGCTATTTTTTGTTGTTCTTCTATACATGGGAAAGGAACTTTAACCTGATAAAAGTCTTTCTCACCAATATTTAATAGCCCATCCATACGAGCAGATGATGAAATTAATCTTCTTAGTTGTTTATCCAAATATTTCATCGTAAATAATTGAGCAAAAAAACCTTCTACACCTTTAGATAATTTAAAGCTTCTGTATACAAAAGGAATTAATGCCTCCTCCTCCTCTAACCTGTAAATACAGCCATAAGTGTAACTTTTAGAGTTGCCTCGATTATATGCAAACTCCCCTCGTTTTAAATGGATATATTTATTTAAGCTAGTACCAGCAATAACTTGGCTAAACCTATCATTTTGATGAAGAAACCCCTTACCCGCGGAGATAGTCATAACATTATCAATTACTCTATCTGCCTTACGTTTTATTGGTTCAGCAATATCAATCAATTTAAACATATCCCACTCAGGAAATGCCTTTCCATCATAGTCTTTAAAGCGGATTTTTTGGCTGAAAATTTGTTGTATTACGCCTTTTTTATAGTCTTTTAATAAACGGTATTTTTCAGTTAACTGGCTGATTTTAGTATCTACAGAAGTAAGAAAATCAGCTATTTTTTGCTGTTCAACAAGCTTAGGATATGCCAATTTTATTCTGTAAATGTCTTGGATGTTGATTCGCGTTACAGTAGTACCAATTGAAAGTTTTTTTACTTCAAACCTCGACTTAGGAGTTTGAAGCAAATGAGATAAGTAGACTCCACTCATTTTTCTTTCTTTGGGTTTTAGAAGTACCATTCTCTGCCCTAAACAAATCTTTTTACCTTTTGGGACCAAGCAACTCTCTCCAGCAGGAGCCTCTCTTGTAAAAAGAATATCCCCAAAAGTCGGAGTTGCTCTTTTTGTCCATTCGTGAAAACCTTCACTACTCGTATAGCGAATATCACCATATTTAATAAGCCCATCTCTCACATTATTAGTTCTGACTACTAAATACTCTGACGAATCCACGTAAGGTGCGGTTTTATGTTCGCAGTCTATAATTTGAGTGCGGGATTTTTTTAATGTCTCAACACTCCATTCATCGCTGAAACCCTTAAATCTAAGCTTTGGCGCATACTCATTCATTAATCACCTCAAACGGTGTATTAATACTTAATTGATAACAAAAGCTAGTGATCGTTTTATCTGTTTCTCGTATCGCTTTATCATTTTCCACCAGCTGTTTTACGACCTCACTTAAATCAACAATCTCTTCTTCCTCAAACGTATCTACGTAGCGAGGAATATTAAGGTTATAGTCGTTTTCAGCTAAATCAGCTTGCGTAGCAGTAAAGGCATATTTATTAATGAAACTGCGCTTACTTACTGCATCTAAAATGCGTTGTAAGTTTTTCTCACTCAATACGTTGTTATTAGTACCTTTTTCAAAATCATTACTGGCATCTATAAACAATACGTTGTCGTCGGTTTTACGGTGTTTGTTTAGTACCAATACACAGGTAGGTATAGACGTGCCAAAAAATATGTTAGCAGGTAGGCCTATTACCATATCAAGGTAGTTTTTTTCTTTAATAAGGTGCTTGCGTATATGCCCTTCGGCTGCACCACGAAACAACACGCCGTGCGGTAACACCACTGCCATTGTACCGTTGTCGTCAAGCTGGTGGATCATGTGTTGTACAAAAGCAAAGTCGGCCTTGCTTTTTGGTGCTAGCTTACCGTAGTCGGAAAAGCGCTCGTTATTCATGTGTAGCGGGTTGGCAGACCAATCAGCCGAAAATGGCGGGTTAGCGACTACGGCACTAAAGCGTTGCTCGATGTGTGCAGGAACCTCTAGCGTGTCGTCGTTTTGAATGTCGAACTTAGTGTAATGCACGTCGTGCATTATCATATTCATACGCGCTAGGTTATACGTACTTGGGTTTTGCTCTTGGCCGTAAAATTTTAAATCTGGGTTATTAGCTTCTTTTGCAACACGTAACAACAATGAACCCGAGCCACAGGTCGGGTCGTAAACCGATTTTATATGCGGATTATTTAAGGTGACTAATTTTGCCAGTAACTTTGACACCATTTGCGGCGTATAAAATTCGCCTGCTTTTTTACCCGCGCCGCTGGCAAACATGCCAATAAGATATTCGTAAGCATCGCCAAGTATGTCTATTTCGCTACTTTCTAGGTGAAAATCGATGTTACCAAGGTGCTCTAATACTTTGGCTATTAACTTGTTGCGCGCATCGGGTGTTTTACCTAACTTGTTAGAGGTTAAATCTAGCTCGTCAAACAAGCCGTTAAAGTCGTCGGCACTATCTGCGCCCATCGTGCTTTGTTCAATATGGTTAAGTACGTTGGTTACATCGTCTAAAATAAACTTATCGTTAGCGCCGCGCTCAGCCAATACATGAAACAGCTCTGCAGGCTTTAAAAAGTAGCCTAACTTATCAAGCGCCTCTTCTTTTACTGCTTCTAAGTACTCTTGACCTTCTGCTGTTGTTTCGTCAATTTTAGCAAATACAATACCGTCTTCACTTAGAAGCTGATCGGCATAAGTGTTAAGCTTATCTGACAGGTATTTATAAAAAATAAGCCCAAGTATGTAATCACGAAAGTCATCAGCCGACATATTGCCACGTAAGCTGTTAGCAATATTCCAAAGTTGTTTTTTTAATTCTTGTTGGTGTTGTTGAACCATTAATTTAATCTCTTTATTTTAACTCTGTTTCTAACCACTTAATATGGTCACTTATCCCATCAAGTCCAGGATATATAGAAGCCTTGTGAACGCCGAATTTATATAGTTGCTCCCTAAAGCTTTCTTTTAAGCGACTAGGGATAATAATCTTTTTAATTTGGCCTGAATAAAATGGTAAATTCAATTCATTATGTACAGTGAAAATGCCACTTTGAGAGATGATTCTTCCAGTCAAGTGTGGAGGAATATAACGTCTGACAGGTTCATCATTAGGGAGCTCCAATGGGTCGGAGTAATCTTTAGTGTCAAAGGGCTCTTTTCGATCTGTTAACACATAAATTGCAGCGTCTTTTGTTGGTTCTTTTTCTACAGCAAAGTAAGTAGAAACCAATGGGTTTTTGCTCCAATCTAGTAATCTAGTAGGTAGGCCGTGATGCTGTGCTAAGGCAAGCCACTCCCATTCATCCCTAGGAGTAAATTCAAGAAAGGGTATAGCTTGCTGCTTAAAACTCTCAAATATAGCTTTTTCTACTTTATATATTTCATCTTGTTTTACATTCATCCTGCTCGCAGTAGTGCGCAGCTCAAAACTTTTGTCAACAACTCCCCTAAAAAACGTAAACTTGGGATTATACTTCTCAAAAACACTTAATAATTCCGCAAAACTCTTCACTTCTGTCGTTGGGTATAATGTGACATATTTAGTAATACTCAAGTTAAAGTCATTGCTTTCAATTTCACCTAAACTGACAGCTTTGCTAAAAAGTGTAACGCTATTTCTAGCTGCATAAGTTTGGAGTGTATTTAAAATTGTACCCTCAGTAATTGAGTTATTAGCCTTCGTACTACGGTAGTCATTACTAGCATCGAGAAATAATATATCTTTTTTGTTTATACGGTTTTTCTTAAAAACTAAGATACAAGTTGGAATGGAAGTTCCATAGAATAAGTTTGAAGGTAGCCCTATAACAGCATCTAAATAGTTAAAGTCTTTAATTAACTGCTTTCTGATAATACCTTCAGCACCACCTCGAAAAAGGACACCGTGCGGCACCACTATAGCCATGGTCCCGTTATCGTCTAGCTGATAAAGCATATGTTGGATAAAGGCAAAATCAGCTTTAGTCCGAGGTGCTAATTGTTCGTAATTAATAAATCTTGGGTCGCTTTTAAATGATGTTTTACGTGACCATGAGACAGAAAATGGAGGCACTGCAACCACAGCATTAAAACGTTGTTCTAAATGTTTTGGCTCCTCTAGGGTATCTCCTTTTTTAATATCGAAGTTAGAATAGGGTATTCCATGCATAATCATATTCATTCGTGAGAGATTATGAGCATTTGAATTTTGCTCTTGTCCATAGAGCTTTATATTAGGGTTGTTAGCTTCTTTAGCTACACGTAACAATAGAGAGCCAGAGCCACACGTAGGATCATAGACCGAATTAATATCGGGTGTATTAAAAGTTACTAATTTTGCAAGTAACCTAGAGATCATCTTAGGAGTATAAAACTCCCCAGCTTTTTTTCCAGAGCTACTAGCAAACATAGCTATAAGGTTTTCATAAGCACTACCTTGTATATCTAATTCACTATCTTCCAAATGCAAATTAACATTATCAAGATGATCAAATACCTTAGTAATCTGCTTATTACGAGATTCAGATGTTTTACCTAACTTGTTAGATGTTAAATCTAACTCGTCGAATACACCATTAAAGTCATTAAAGCTATCAGTGCCGATAGTCCTCTGCTCTATGCTTTTAAATACACTAATAGTTTCATCAAGTATAAATTCACCTTTTCTACCGCGATTAGCCAAAGAATGAAATAACTCTGAAGGCTTTAAAAAGTAACCTAACTCATCTAGTGCTGCTTTTTGAACAATTTTTAAATACTTTTGACCTTCAACAGTAGTCTCATCTAATTCAGAAAATACAACGCTATTTTTGTCTAAGAGTTGTTCAGCATAAGTATTGAGTTTTTCCGATAGATATTTATAAAAGATAAAACCTAATATGTAATCACGAAAATCATCGGCAGACATGCTACCACGCAAACTATTCGCCATACTCCAAAGTTGCTTTTTTAATTCTTGTTGGTGCTGTTGAGGCATTAATATTTTCTCTACTTAATCATTTGTTTTGAATTAACATCTACTTTGTCAATGATTTGCTCGCTAAAAGCTCTCAGGGTTTTAGCCTACAGCACTTACAAGCCATTCAATTAATCCTGCATTTACTGATAAATCAGCAAGTTTTTCAGCGTCCCACACCTGAATTGAATTATTCTTATCCATTGTATTAATATGGTCGCTTAGCTTTTTATCTGGTGTGTGGGTCACGTAAAAAGCTCTATCATAACCCTCTATATTTAATCGCTCTTCATACTCTTTATATAAACATAGATTACTCTGTGATTTCACCTGAACAATGGCACGTTCTCCGGTAACTGGCGCCAAGAGTTCTATATCTAGCGTTTTTATTGTGTTACCTGCAGAGCCAACCCTTGACCACCCCGATGAACGAAATATCAAATCAACAAATACTTCAAAATCTTGCGGAGATAAAAGTTGGATAATCTTTTCAAGAGAGAGCTTAAGTGATACTAAATTCGCCTCTACATTTTTAACATCGGGATGTTGAGTATTATTGATTTTATTAAGCAGGTACTCTTTTTCTTTAACATCACAAATTGTACCTCTGAAGCCTTGTACTTTAGTTAACTTGCCACTTAGAGCTTGTATGAAAAGTGAATTATTCTGACTATCTACACTGCGCCAACCATCAACTGTTTTACGTGATTTTGTTCTACTGCTCTCATCAAGAAAAACTTCTTCTTCAGCAAAGCAGTACCACAATTTACAGTCGTAAAATGTAATCCACATTGTTGTTTTAGGCTCAGTGTAAAACTTTTTAATTTGATTTCGGTGGCTTGTTGTTGAAGCTTTGTTTGTATTGTATTCCTGAGCAACAATTTCACTAACTTTATCCCAGTTATTACCTAAACATAACTCATGAGGAATTTGCCTGTAATCTAACTTTATTGTACCTTCTTTTTCAATACACTCACTCTCGTAATCCCCTTTTGAACCAAGCTTTATAAATAATACAGCTTCAGCTTTAATCGTCATTTTAAAATCCTTTTATATTGGGTTTAATCTTCAATAAAGTAATCGCTATCAAGCGCTTTTACTTCAAATACCTGTTTGGTGCTAACGCCTAAATTATGGGTAAGCATTAGCTCTGTAAGTTGTTTACCATCTACCAGCACTATGCGCTTTTCAATTAAGCCTACATACTCCAGTGCATCCTTACTAAAGCCGCTGGTGGTGATGAATACGCCCTTTTTAGCACGGTGCATATCAAGTGCACCCGCAAAGGCTTGTATGTCTGGTCTACCCACTGTTTTATTGGTATAGCGCTTAGCCTGTAAATATATCATTTCGAGGCCGAGTTTATCTTCTTTTATTACGCCATCAATGCCGCCATCTTGAGTATATTGCGTAGCTTGACCTGCATCTTTACGTGATCCGCCGTAACCCATAGCTAGCATTAAATCGACTACAAGGTTTTCAAAAAATGCAGGTGAGGCCGAAAGCACTGCCTGTAGTATTTCGTCGCTCAAGTTAGTGTTGAGTGTATCTACTGCGGCTTCTATAAGCTCTTCTGGTGTTTTGTGTGAGTTGCTATTAACTAAGCTGGTGGTGTTTTCGTCTAGTGAGTCGCTAGTGTCTTTAGTGCGGGTTTTAAAGTCTAAAAACTCAGGATATTGGCTTAAATACTGATTATTAATTTGCTCGCCCGTTGCTAATGCTGATAAACCTTTTTGCGTAATTGTACAAAAGGCCCTCCTAGGCTGTTCAATTAAACCTGCTTTAACAAGATAAGTTTTAGCCCAACTTAAGCGGTGGTAGGCATAAGTTTGCTTGCCGCTAGGAATACGCAGCTTAAGCTGCTCAGCCGATAAGCTTAGGCTTTGATAAACGTTTGCTTCAATATCTTTAAGCTTTACAGTTTTGCCACTAGCTAAGCATTGCAGTAATGGGGTCATGAATGATTGGTAATCTGGTAACGACATACTATATCCCTGCCAGCCGTATTAGTTAGTAACTAAACAGCTAATCCATTGTTCTTATTAGTTGAGATAATATACAAATTAAGTTTATGGGGCAAAGGTTATGTAAGCAGCTTTACTGTGCTTTATAAATAATTAACCCCTCGCAGGGCGCTGATCTTACGGGTAGCGGGAGGGGCGCTGTTTTGTAAAGAGTCTAAAAGTATAGTATTCCCAATTAACGGCTCATTAGCTACTAAATATATTAGCCTTTGAGTTGAGCGATACTAAACAAACGGGTCTAATAAATCTTCGTCAAATACTAAACCTTTGAGATTGTTACTTTGGATAATATTTTTAAACTCATCAGTACAATAAACTTTTTGAGCGCCTTCCAGCTTAGACTTAAATAATAACTTATTTTGTACATCATCTTGCTCAAAGTTAAGTAACTCTAAACCGTCTTCAAAGCCATCTTCATACTTAGTCAAACACATGTCTTTTTGCTCTTGTCCGAAGGTAAGCAAATTAAACAACATCATGTTATTGCCCTCAGCTTTAACGGATAAAAACTCTCCAAAACTTGCTAAACGCACTTTCAATAACTCATATACTGGCATCTTCATTATTAAAAAATGACCTAAGCGCGATATGTCATAGTCTTGTTTTTTAGCTTTACCAAAATAATCAAAGTTTAACCCCTCGGGCCATAGGTGACTAAATTCGATATTATTTAGCGAGGATGACATAAACATCCTTAGTACAGTATCTGTATCAAGGTCGTTATTTTTTGAAATTGTTTCTGAGAGCTCAACAATATCAAGGTCGATCACGTCGTATGTGTAAGCTTCGTTTTTAATTTGATATACAGTCACTATAAAGCCTTCCAGTTTTCATCTTTTGGTGCAATTAAACCTGCAGGCACAGTACCTGTTTTTATTTTAACTTTAACCGTTTTCAGCCTATTCAAAAATAAAGCCTTAGGCGTAGCAGCATTACCAAAGTTAGTATTAATCCATGTCTCATAATTATATCTGTGTAGCTTTCTATGAGGCGGGGAAGCTGGGCTATCCCAGTTCTGGTCTGTATTTTTTTCAAAGTTAATTAACCATACACCGTTAATGGGATCGTTAATACCAACTCCATGCAGATGAAGGTTAAGCCGTGTTTGTAACATATTCGCTGACTGGTATCGCCCTGTACCACAAATAATATGGTGAGCCTCGTGCAGCTTAGTTGGTTTAGGCTCCCCTATTGCAGCCAAGTGACGGGCAAGCTTTTGTGTTGGATGATGCTTTTCTTGTTTTAATTGCGTGACTGTAGAGCTTGCACTTAGCTCTCGGTATTCTTTTAAATCTGTTTGTAAGCGAGCGTGAGCTGTAATTCTCTCTTTCTCTTTTTGCAAATGATTAAAGTCACGAGCCATCTTATTTTTAAGATCTTCACTCGCCTTCCCTTTTTGAGCTATTCGCTTGTTATGGAACTCTTTAGCTTTTAACTCATAGTTATAAATAGCCATTTCTAATGGTGAAGGATTTTGAGGTCTCTCGGGATGAGGGTATGCGTGCATAGGTTTCATAAAACACTCTTCCTTGATTATTTAATTATGTTTGGGTGTATAATACAAAAACTAAACAGTTTATCAATTTTTATGCATCTTATTCGGTACTGATTTTAGCTTATTTCCTCTTTAGTGAATAAACGCTATCTACCAGAAACCGACTCCAATCGGTTACCATAGCGGTTACCAAGCACAAACAAAGCACCCACCAAACACATTAAACCACTGATAATAATAAAATTTAAATTAATACCCTACATTCAAATTCAGAATATTGAATAACTATTAGTCCATATAAAAAAGCACCACAATACATGTTGGTAAAGTGGTGCTTAATACTTCATCGGAGGGTTAGTTTTTGTGAAGCCTTGTGATTGCTACCGCGTAATCTGCTCGTGTAATTAACTTATCACCATTAAACGATGCTGATAACGTGGGCTCTAAATCATAAGCATTTTGGCTAATATTGTAATAAGCATTCATTACCCCTAAGTCTAAAGCAAGTTGCACATAACCTTTTAGCTCACTTGGGATTGCCTCTTGGTCTGCTAAAGCTATTCGTTGCTCACCATAAACTACAGTTATATCACCTTCAAAGCTAAAAGCTTGACTCTCCAATGCCAAAGATTGCATTAATGAATACGCGAGCTCATTTCGGCTAACTGGCTCAAGAGGGCTAAATAAGCTTGCATCGGATTGCATAACTGCTGCTTGATCTTGCTCTGTATTTCTAAGTGCAGCCCCTTTTTGAGTCACACTATTAATAGCCGCAGTAAAGTCGTTTGATACATCATTGAACTGACTATTTTTAGCTAAGTTCGACTGTCTAATTCCTCCTCCTAACATAAGAAAGTCAGCTAACTCTTGGCGTAAAAGATAGTCATTCGGATGAAAACCTGTTCTTTTAGCATCAACTAGCTGCTCACTAACGGCATATTCAATAAATGACTTTGCAGGATGATCGCTAATATCTCTGAGGCCTTTATACCCATCGGTCTTAACTATTTTAATATTTGCAGTGATTTCACTAGGTAGCCCGTAACCATTTGTAAGGCCAGCGGGGTCTACATCAACACCAGACACTCCCCCAATACCATGCGCTTTTAAGGTCCAATTACCAAATTCAGCCGGAGCAGTAACTGCGATATTTTGTCCTAAAACGGGTAATGCAATACTTGAACTATACGTTTTACCTGAAGGACTAACGAGTGATAAGCCAACCGTATTATCGTCAACATTAGCGTTAACCATTACCATGGAAGCATTCACATTTACGGGAATTAAAATACCGTCGTTTTCACCCACTGGGCTAAAGGGTACTGATTCACTATAGTCTGCTTGTATTGATGTTAACGCGTAAGCATTAAATTCACGTTGTAGTTTAGTCGTTTCACCAAATGCAAGCTGTGTGTTTACAACCGACTGTACTGCTGCGTAAGCATTTACATAACCTGCGCCAACTTCCCACGCTTCTTTGCCAGGCATATTAGTTGCTGTTTTTTGCAAGATACTTTTAACTTCTCGCCAAGTTAAATTTGGATTAGCTTCAAGCATTAATGCAACAACACCTGAAATGTGCGGGGCAGACATCGAGGTACCACTCATAGATGTATAATACGGTACGTGACTGGCTTCCATCACTTCGCTATCATCTGTAATGCTCAGTGCACTTAAACTAGATAAAGAAGCACGTGTAGAAATAACATCAACGCCTGGTGCAGTAATTGTAGGGCGATCTTCCCAAGTAAACGTTTCGCCATCTACACTTACAACGCCTGATTTACCTTTAACGCCGCGAGAACTAAAATCGGCTAACTGCCCATCTTTATCTCCTGCAGCAACCGTTATAACCCAAGGTGCTTTTTTAAAATTACCAGTAATCGTCGATTCACCGCTACCTGAGTTCCCTGCAGAGAACACCACTATTACACCGTTATCTGAAAGCTGCTTTGTTGCCACATTGGTTGGGTGATCTGGGTTGAAGTCGGTGCCTGTATCACTAGTACTACCAAATGAATTAGAGATCACACGAATATTGTAATCGTATTGGTGAGTTAAAGCGTAATCAAAGCCCCCTATCGTATCAAGTATAAATAAACCAGCTCCTGAGCCATAACCAATAATTTTAGCTCCGGGCGCAACCCCTTGATACTTACCACTAGACATGGCGCCATTACCACCAATAATGCCAGCTACGTGCGAACCATGGCCACCAGCAATATCTGTATTTGCCGTGTTTTCTTGATAGGTAATAGGTAGTATTTCAGAAAGAGAGTGCAAATTGGTTTGCGCCAATACGTTTTGTATAACATGGTTTGGATATTTAATATCTGAGTGAGTGCCGTCTACACCTGAGTCGTTAACTACTACCCCAATACCACGGCCCGAAAAAGGCATGCCTTGGTTACGTAGTGATGAATCTTCACGAAGCCTATCTACACCTGTAATTTGTGTTGAGCCGTCATTTTCTAACGTAAGAGGTGAGTTATACCAAACTGAGCGGACCTTATCAGAGGCATAAATTGCATCAATTTGAGCCTTGGTCGCTTTTATTCCCATAATTGGTAGATTATTAAAGGTGATCCCTCCAAGTACACCCGCCGATTCGATAACATTGGTTAGATCGCTTGTTAGCTTTCCTTTACCTTCAAACGTTACGATTACTTCAAAAGCATCTTGATCTGTTGCACTTGTAAGTAGTTGTTGCAGCTGCGGCCCTAATGACTTTGCTGATACGTGCAAGGGCGCTAAGCACATACCCGCACTCATAAGTCCGATCAGTAATTTTTTAGTTTTTAGTGTTGTTTTAAACATGAGCTTACACCTTAATTGTTTTGACCCATTGAGAATGGCAAACAACTAACGTTTAAAACATACGGGAAAACCCCTAGGGTGTATTAGTTAAAACACCCGTTTTATAGCAATAGGTTATTTTTAGCTGCATAGCGTACAAGCTCTGCAGCATTAGCAACACTGAGCTTATCGAGCACCTTTCCTCGATGGTTTTCAGCCGTTTTAACGCTAATATCGAGTGAGCGCGCTATGTCTTTTGTTGTTTTACCTTCAATTATTAAATGAAAAACTTCTCTCTCTCTGCTGGTAAGGTTTTTATATGGGTCTTGCCATTGCTCAGCTGGCTTGCACGATAAAGAGGCTAAAACATTAGCTGCGTACTGGCTAAAATACGTTTTACCTTGTGAGAGTGCATTAACGGCATCTAATAATTCATCGCTGGCGCTATCTTTTAATAGGTAGCCTGATGCACCAGCACGAACCATATGAATTACATACTCTTGTTCTTCGTGCATGGTCAAAACTAATACTTTAGATTCAGGTAGTTGTTCGTGTAGCCTTTTCACTGCCTCCATGCCATTTAGTTCAGGCATGCTTATATCAATAACAATAACGCATGGCTTTAATGCTAGTGCCTTAGTAACAGCCTGCATACCATCAGCGGCTTCTGCCACTACACAAATATTCTCATCTTTACTAAGTAAGCTTACTAGCCCCTGGCGTAAAATTGTATGATCGTCTGCCACCAGAACGCTGATCATAAAACCTCCTTGCCTGTTACTAAAACTTTTATTTCGCTGCCTTCACCTGGGGCTGAATTTATAGTTAATTGCCCGCCATAAGCTGCAACCCTATCGTGCATAGCACCTAACCCAAAGCCCTCTTTGTAATTTTGCGGGCTCACCTTAATTCCTACACCATCATCTTTTATTTTTATCATTAATAAGCTTTCAGTAGCGATTAAATTAATTGTGATTAAAGAAGCATCTGCATGTTTTATCGCGTTGGTAAGCGCCTCTTGAACAACCCTAAAGGCTAAAGTTTGAATCTCATCTTTGAGCGGCGCATCAATTTTATGATGGAGCTTTACTAAAACCTCACAAGGCTCACCCATAACTCTTACCAACCACTCAAGAGCGGGCACTAATCCTAAGTCATCTAAAATACGAGGGCGCATTAACCGAGAAATCACACGTGTGTCTGACAATGCTTGACGAGCCAGCTCTATACTTTGCGTTAACTCATTAGTTGGTGAGTCATTTTGCACTTGTTGTAATTGGTTTATAAGTGCTGTTAATAACTGCCCTACGCCATCGTGTAGCTCTTGCGCTATTTGCTTACGTTCGTTTTCTTGAACACGCCATACCCGCTTTGCCAAACCACGCATTTGCTCATTATTTGTATTGAGCTGCTGGGTAATTAACTGCTGTTTTTGGTTTAATTGCTCAACAAAATAAGCAATATCCGTATCACTATCGTTAGTCATTCGCGCTAAGTTCTCCAAAGCCGTCATTTAATTCAAAATAACTTAAGGTTGATAAAAATGTGCGTTCAGCGTTTTTAGGTAAATTATTGAGCAGATCTACCACTTTTTTATCTACTTTAGCTGTATACGCCGAAGAGTCGGCCTCATTTGCTAATGCAAGTTGTGCATGCAGTCGGTCAAATTGAAAACTACGCCAATAGCCTCCCATGTTTCTTTGTAATAGCTCTGCCTCTCTAAGTGTTGCTTGAAGTGCTTGCCATTGCTTATTTAAAAACTGCTGTATGGCCAATAGCTCTAAATAGTCAATGTATTGGTACTTTTGTAATTCGTAATCTGCAGCTTTTAACTTGGCTAAATAAGCACTGATGTCCTTTTTACCGGTGCGTAGGTGTTCTCGGGCTGCATAAATAAGCTCACGTATATACACTGATTGATGAGCAAAATCAGGTGCAACTAGCGCTTGGCTTTGTAAGTTGTTTAAGTGAAGTTGATCATTAATATAGCGAGATAAAAAGGCGTGTTTATTGTGGTACTCAACATTACCGTTATTCGCGACAGCCAGTTCCACTTTTTCTAAATAGCTAATAGCGTGTTCTTTTAAGCCAAGTTGCATTGACCAATCCGCAAGCCATAAACCAAACTCGGCAATTGCTCTTACGTCATTAAGCGCTTCAGCTTGCTGATAAACACTTTCAAGCTCACTAAAACTCTGTTTAAAACCACCTTGTAAAAAGCCAAGCTTAGCTAAGTAGCTTTTAGCAACTATGGTTTCTTCTACACTATTTAACGCACTAGCATCTTTAAGCGTGTTATTAAAAAGGTGAAAAGCATTACGCCAATTTCCTTTTGATAATTCAATTTGCGCTAAGTTTTGTTGCACATGAATAATGCCTATTGGAAATTGAATACGTTGAAATAGCTGCTCAGCCTGCTGCCAATAAACTAAAGCATGTTCATGATTGAGTAACATGTAATACATAAAGCCAATGTTATTCATGCTCTCAGCCTGTAGCATTTGGTTACTAAGGTTTATTCTGATTGCTAGCGCATCTTGATAATGCTTTAACGCTTTTTGATAAAGTGCCTGTTCTTCAGCAAGTACACCTAGTTCATTATAAGAATTAGAAAGCCCTTGCTGATCGCCTAGCTGGGTATATATATCTAAGCTTTTTTCTAAATAGTCTTCAGCTTGTTTATACTGCGCCTCAGCAAGGTACAAAGAAGCTAAGTTTGTCATGGTTGTAGCTACACCTGCCGAGTCTCCCATGTTTTGACGTACTGTTAATGCTTGTAAGTAATAATCAAACGCCAGTTCGGTATTTCCTTGTTGACCGTAAACAACACCAAATGCATTTAATGCTTCCCCCTCTTTAAGTGGGTTCTTTAACTTTTTAGCTGTAACCAGTGCTTTTACAAAGTAATCATCCACTGCTTTATTTAAATCACCTTGTAAAAAAGCAGCGCGACCAAGCATAAACCAAGCATTAGGGTGGTATGGATCGAGCTTTACAACATCTAACAACAATTGCTCAGCCTTACTATGCTGCTCTATAAAAAAGTAAAACTCTGCTAAGGCAATTTTTAATTCAATATTGTAAGGGAATGCTTTTATGAGCTCTAAATAATCATTTTTAGCCAGCTCTACTTTACCTGCTAAATCATTAAGCCGCGCACTAGCAAATTTAGCGCTGTAAGTTAGAGGTTTCGCGTGCTGTAGCACTTTTGAATACGCCTGTTCTGCTTCTATTATCAAATTATTTTCTAACAAAAGCTCACCTAATACCAACCAACCTTGCGCTAAGCTAGGGTTTTGAGCCAATAACGATTGCAACTTAGTTTTTGCCACTTCTACATTACCCAATTCAATCTGCTTTTTTATATTAAACAATGCTTTTGATGGAGGGCTGCTAAGTAACAGTGATTTACCGGCTTGCTCTTTTAGGTTAAGGGCTTGTTTTAAATTTTTTACGGCCTGACTTGCAACGCTATTCCATTTTTTATCATCAAGCGGGGCGTTTAATAATAGAGATTCATTTGTATTGAAGCCATCGACCTTTATTAGTTTAATTTGAACATCTTGACTATTACCACCTGTGCGAATAACTGTAGGACTAATTAAAGCATCCACCTTAAGTAAGTCAGATAGTAGCTCTACTTTGGCTTTATCTAATGGCGGATTTAAACCTAATTGCTTTAGCAAATTTGTAACACGCGAAGTATCGATAACTCTTAAATTGCTCACATGCGACAATCTGTAATGTATAAAGTCAGTAAACGCATCATTTTCCGTTTCGCTATTCATGACTGTGGGTAAAATAGCAATAGACGAATAGTTTGCTTTATCTGTGTTTGCCGTATTTTCAACTGTTGCTAGCACCCAAATAAACCCAACAAATACAAAAGCGGCTGCAAATAGCATTACGGGGCGAGTATTACGCTTAGCATTTTTATTAATAAGTGACTCAAATAAGCGTGAGGCGAGGCTTACACTTTCAGGCCGAGACTGAGTATTTGCAGCAAGCATACTGAGCACTAAAGCTTTTAATGACTTTAATCTTGCCTGATAAGGGTTAAATTTAATATTTCCTGAAAGCTTACTATCAATGATTTTTTCAAGACTATTACCCTTAAAAGGCATTGAATGGCAGCAAAGCTGATAAATAATTACCCCGAGGGAGTACAAGTCAGTGCTTTTATTAACTTTACCTTGCAGTAGATACTCAGGTGCCGCGTAGTAAGGCGTGCCAATAATACTTTGGCTATTATCGTTATTTTTTAGAGCTGCTAAGCCAAAGTCGGCAATGTAAACCTTGCCTTCAGTATCAATTAAAATATTATCGGGCTTTAAATCTTTATGAACTATACCAACTTCACCTGCGCACGCTAACCCTGCAAAAAGCTGTTTAACAATATCAATTATTTCTTGAGAGGTGAGTTTTTTTTCTGCGATTTTATCTTCTAATGTAAGCCCCTCAATCCAATCCATTGTTATAAAGTGAAGTTGTTGATCAAAGTAATATTCATGCACACGGATTATGTTTGGGTGACTTAGTTGCCTGACTAAAAGTAGCTCGTTTTTAAATGAACTAATTGCCTGCTCACTGTTGTGAAGTGCGCTATTAAGCACCTTAATAGCAACGTAAGTTTGAAGTTGTGTATCAAGTGCTTTATATACACAACCATATTGCCCGCGCCCTTGGGCTGAGACAATTTCAAAACGCTCAACTAACAAACTTCCTGATTGTAAATCGCTTTGCGGCGATATAAGTTGTGTTTCGTTTAATGAACTTTGATTACGATCGTCGGAGTTGATATCGCGTTACTCTTTTAATGACATAATTTAAATAAATTATAGTCATTACCGTCAAAAGAAGAGGAATTTATAAGTTGCGACTGTAATAACTCTATAGACTGTTGAAGTAAAATAGCTTGTACTGTGGTCTCTATTTGCAAACTTATACTGGTTAATATTTCAAGATCTAACTCTGTAAGCACCTTTCCAGACATTTTGCTGTCGGTGTAAATAACCCCAATAATTAAACCTTCATAAGTCAGGGGGATACACGCTAAAGCCGATATTTTTTTAAGCTCAATACTTTGTCGACTACTTAAAAGTTGATGGTGCGTTATATCCATGGCAATAATAGGCTCACCTTTTGAGTAACATTGCGATATTGCACCAATGCTCCCTTCAAAATTATTAAGCTTAAAATCTTTGCTCGATAATCCCTGCATTATACACACACTTAGGCTTTGTAAAGTGTTGCCTAAAAACACCCCCCCTCGTTGCGTACCGGTAAGCATAATCAGGTTTTGTAATTGTGATAATAAGTTTTGCTTTAAATTATCTGTAATATTTTTTATGCCTGGCTTACTCGCAGATAACCGCCAATTATTGTGGCTCTGAATAGCTTGAATTTGCTGTGTAGATTTAGACTCAAATAAGCAATCTAATTTACCAATAGATATTATGGCATCATCTTCTAAGGTTGAGGTAGAAATAGCCAGCCCATTAACTCGAGTGCCGTTTCGACTTGATTCATCATTAAGCTGCCACACACGATTTAAGTTAACTACGGTCGCATGTTGGCGCGAAACGGTAGGATGCTCAAGTATTAGCTCACATTCTTTAGAGCGACCAATACGATAGTCGCTCTCCTCATATAAAAAACTTTCAACCGCTGGCTGGTTGGTATAACAAACCGTAATTCGCGCAGGCATAGTTTTACTCTTTAAATAGTCTTTTTGTTGACATTAATTAGCTAAACGTAGACTAAAGCGTAAGGTGTTCGCATAAGCCATGAGCTCCCCCGCCACATTGCTTATATCTCTGCTAGAGCGCCATACATTAGGTACTTTATCGCCACTGTTATCGCTTATTCTTCGATTAAAGGTATTAAGTTTGTTGCTTGCAGCACTGTAATTTTGCAGCAACATAAGCTGATTTACATCTGCTAAATCTTGTAATAAAGCTGAATAAACAGCGGGGTCAATATCTGCTGAAAAGTTGTTTAAAGCAGTTTGCAAATCATTATATTTAGAGTCTATAACCGTTACTTGAGGACGTAAGTCAGCAACAATTATAAATTGAGAGAAACGGCCGGTAGAGCCACGCGCTCTGTAGCTGCCAGCTCCCATGGTCATAGTAATATCTTTAAACTCACCGTTTAATGGCGCTTTGAAAAAGCGCAGCGGCGTGCCCGCGGTATACTCTAAGTTATGAGTATGTATATCAACGGTTGCCAAACCAGAAAAAGAAAAGCCACTCGTTAACTGCGGCTCTATTGTTATCATCATTGGAAAAGCAGCTGACGGTGCTATATCGGTAATGCTCGGTAATCGCTGTAACAACGCTTGAGAGGTAATATCAACTACTTCAGCACTGATACCTAAATTTTGTGCTGTTAACCCTACCGCATTTTCAAACTCTAAGGTTATATCCGCAGAAACTCCACCAGGTAGCTCAATAATAGCCTCAGCAGAATTACCATGTATATTAACAGATACTATATCCGTAGCTTCTACTTGCGAGCTCATAAACAGTAAACACCCTGTATATGAAGCAATTAGTAATTTTTTTATGTTTAGCATAGTGATCCCCAGAAAACACAACCAATGAACCAACTACAAAATGGTTACTATTTTTTCACCTGTAATTAAAAACTAGCATGATACATGCATTTATTGCAACAAATAAAAGCCAGACAAATATATGACTGGCTTTTGAGTTACTAGTAATTATTTACGTAAGTAATTGTTGAATAAACGAGAAATTATTACCGCATAGTCGCCACGCTTAACCTTGCTTTGAGGTTTAAAGTAAGCAACAACGGTTGGCGATGAATCATAGGGTCCTTGCTCAACTTGATAGGTAACGTTAATCAGTGACATATCAATAGCAGCTTGAACATAGCCTCTAAACTCAGGTGCAACTTGGTCTGTATCTAATACTGGAATACGCTCTGAGTTATATTCAATTGTGATATCACCTGTAAAGGCACGCACTTGCTCCTCTAAACCAAGTCCTTGAACCAGTGAATAGGCCAGCTCTTCTTTTGTTACATTACCTTGAGGTGAAAATGTCCCTTCGCTTGTGAGCATAACTGGTGCTTGGATTTGAGTGCGATCTTTTAACGCAGAACCAACCTCAGTCACAGCTTCAATGAAAGGTGTGTATTGGCCGTTTACATCTGAAAGGGGCATTTTTTCATTGTTTAAAATATCTCTATGCTGCCTAACAGACATACCCATAACAAGATACTTAGCAAGTTCTTTGCGTTTAAGGTTTGCATCTGGGCGATATAAAAGATTGTTTCTGCTATCAACTAAGCGCTCACTGACAGCAAACTCAATTGCATTTTGCGCTGGATGCCCCTCAATATCGTCTAGCCCTTCGTAGCCACCCGATTTTAAAATTGAAATTTCACCACTTATAAATTCAGGTACGCCTGGGCCGTTAGTTAATCCAGTAGGGTCTGCTTGTACGCCGGATAACGATGTCATTCCATATACAGATAATTTCCATTCGCCTTCTTGCGCAGGTGCAGAAACCCGCATAGTTGTATCAAGTACTGGCAGTGTTAAGTTACCCATATACACAGTGCCATCTGGCGCTTCTAACTTTAACTTAGTGGTTGTAGCAAAAACCTCAGAAGAAACATTTATCCAGCTATCCTCTGCATTTACGTTAAACCTGTGCACTTCAGGCTCCCCAACCGGTGAGTATAAGACTTCAAAAGGCTGCGGATCAGCGTCTGCCAATGTAATGGCGTTAGCATTAAAGTCACTTAAGTTGTTAACTGTTACGCTATTTTGATTATCGTAACCTAATGCACCTGCAACAGCTGCATATGCATTTATATGCCCTGCACCAACCTCCCATGCTTCATAGCCTGGCATATTGGTTGCCGTTTCTTGGATGATTTTTTTCACTTCTAAAGGTGTGAGTTCTGGGTTTGCTTCTAGCATAAGTGCAATCACACCAGCCACATGCGGCGTAGCCATTGATGTGCCCGAAATCATAGTGTAATAAGGAAGGTGCTCAGCAGGCATGGCATCAATATCATCTGCTCCGCCATTAGATACAACATTCGTTTTTGCTCTTGTAGAGATAATATCAACACCGGGGGCGACAATACTTACTTCATTTTTATAAGTCCATTCACTGCCGTCTGGCATAGTAAAGTCGCCTACTTCACCATTTTTGCCTCTCGATGAAAAATCAATCAACTCAGCTTGCTTAGTACTCGCGCCAACCGACATTCCCCACGGGATTTGAGCATACGGATTATGTGTATCTTCGCCCGAACCTGAGTTTCCAGCTGCAAAAACCGAGATCATGCCTAGCTTGTACGCCTTATAAGAAGCCAGTGAAATTGGTCCTAATGGGTCAAACTTACCACTTGAGCCCCATGAATTACTCATTACTCGAATTGGCGAATTGAAATCCCAAATATGACTAATCGCATAGTCATAACCACCCAACGCATCTAAAATCGACAAACCAGCTCCAGAGCCATAGCCAATTAAGTCAGCGCCTGGAGCCGCACCTTTATATTCACCATCAGAATGAGAGCCCCAACCCGCTACAGTGCCAGCACAATGAGTGCCGTGGCCTACATTTAAGTCTGTATTTGGTTGGCCCTCTATCCAAACACCATCTATTCCAGTAAGCGAAATTGCTTGTGCATGTGTAACCCCCTGTACGTTTTCAATAACCTTAGAGCCATACTCTAAGTCATCTAATGTGGCATCAATACCCGAGTCATTCACTATTACGGTCACACCCTTGCCCGTAAATTTGATTCCATTGTGGGCTTCAAAATCATCTGATTGAAGCTTATCTACACCCGTTAATTCGCGTGCTTCTTTATTAAAATAAGTAAGTGATCTATTTGCATAAACAGAACGAACACCTGGCACGTTTACTAACTGAGATATTTGTGAAGGTGTAGCCAACAAGCCTATAATTGGCAAAGACTTAAATTGCACACCTTCAACCAAGCCTAAGCTTAATAAGTTTTGTAATTGAGTATTACTTAGTGCGCCTAGTTGATCATAACTGACCACAACCATGGCACTTTCTGTTGCAGACATTGTTTGTAGTTTTTGTTCTAGTTGATTACCTATAACAGCTGCGGCTGCAGCGTTAAGGCTAAATCCTGCAAGAGAAAGACCAGCCAGTATATTCTTAATTGATGACTTCATAATTTACCCACCTACTTAAAAGAATGTTTGCTTAACATTGTTTGGTTAATATTTTGTTTACAAGTACATTTAATAAGCAAAGCGCTTTCTTGCATATCAGGATCACTCCCTATAAGTCATAGGGGAAAACCCCTACATACAAGCAGAGGGGGTGTTAATAAGAGATGGTTGAGTAAAAAGTGTTAAATAAAGTACAATAGCGCAATTAAAGGCTTGGATTATTGATTTAGTCCAAGCCTGTTTATTTTAAGTAGAGAAAAACATGGCTCAAACTCGCGGAAACTTATTTATTTTATCGGCGCCTTCTGGTGCGGGTAAATCTAGCTTAATCACAGCGTTATTAAAAAAACATGCAGATATGAAAGTATCGGTCTCGCATACCACCCGAAGCCCTCGCCCTGGTGAAGAAAACGCGGTGCATTATCACTTTGTAAGCGCCGATGAATTTAAAGCATTAATTGCCAAAGATGATTTTTTTGAATGGGCGCAAGTATTCGATAATTACTACGGTACTTCAAAGCAGGCTATTGAGTCGCAGCTGAATGCCGGTATTGATGTATTTTTAGATATTGACTGGCAAGGTGCGCAGCAAGTGCGCGAAATTATGCCAAGCGTGCAAACAATTTTTATTTTGCCTCCTTCAAAAGCAGAGCTAGAGCAACGCTTAAATAACCGAGGCCAAGATTCTGCCGAGGTCATCGCTGGGCGTATGGCTAAAGCGCAATCAGAAACATCGCACTACAATGAATATGATTATGTTGTGGTTAACGATGATTTTGAAACCGCCCTTAGCAATATTGAAACTATCGTATTAGCGCAGCGCTTAACGTTAAAAGCACAAGCTAGTCGTCATCACGATTTAATTACAAACTTACTTAAATAAGCCATTTATGCCCTTTACAGGGAAAACTGGTAAAAATTAACCACTGGCTATTGGCGAAACAAGCTGCTTGCAGTAAACTACGCCTTTGCTTTTAAATTATTTTGGAGTGCTGAGATGGCTCGCGTAACAGTTGAAGATGCAGTAGATGCAATTGGTAATCGTTTTGACTTAATTTTAGTTGCGGCTCGTCGTGCCCGCCAAATTGCTGTTGGTGGTAAAGACCCACTAGTAGACGCTGAAAATGACAAACCAACCGTTATCGCTCTACGTGAAATCGAAAAAGGTTTAGTTGATAGTTCATCAATGGACGTTATTGACCGTGAAGAACAACAACACCAAGAAGCAGCTGAATTAGCTGCGGTTGCTGCTATTGTTGGCGGTAATCAATAATCAACCACCCGGTTTGATTTAGTCAACGGCTCAGTATTTCTACTCTAGCCGTTGGCAATCCCCTCTTTTCATCGTATATTCTATTACTTACCGTTACTTATTGCTTCACGAGAACATTGGAGTGTGAATGTATCTTTTTGAAGGTCTTAAAAAGAAAATATCTGAATACTTGCCTGCTGCTGAAGTAGAGCTAGTGCAAAAAGCCTACGTGGTAGCCCGTGAGGCTCACGAGGGGCAAACTCGCTCAAGCGGCGAGCCGTACATTACTCACCCTGTTGAAGTAACCCAAATTCTTGCTGGCATGCACCTTGACCATGAAACACTTATGGCCGCGCTAATGCATGACGTTATTGAAGATACCGATTTTAGCCAACAGGACTTAGCCGAAATATTTGGCGATACGGTTGCCGAACTTGTTGAAGGGGTAAGTAAGCTCGATAAGCTCAGCTTTAAAGACAAAAAAGAATTCCAAGCTGAAAACTACCGAAAAATGATCATGGCTATGACCCAAGACATTCGGGTTATTTTAATTAAACTGGCCGATCGTACTCACAATATGCGTACATTAGGTGCTCTACGCCCTGATAAGCGCCGTCGTATTGCCCGTGAAACACTTGAAATTTACGCACCTATTGCAAACCGTTTAGGTATTCACGATATTAAAAATGAGCTAGAAGATTTAGGTTTTCAGGCTTTATACCCTATGCGTCATCGCGCACTTAAATCTGAAGTGGCAAAAGCGCGAGGCAATCGCAAAGAAGTTATTTCTAACATTCAAACCGAAATAGAAGCACGTCTTGAAGAGTCTGGTATTAAGGCTACGGTTTCTGGGCGCGAAAAACACCTCTATAGCATTTATAAAAAAATGCTTAATAAAGAGCTGCTTTTTAATGAGGTAATGGATATTTACGCCTTTAGAATAAACGTAGATGCAATGGATACCTGTTATCGCGTGTTAGGTGTTGCACATAACCTGTATAAACCTATCGAAACGCGTTTTAAAGATTATATAGCCGTACCTAAAACAAATGGTTATCAGTCTTTGCATACGTCATTAGTAGGCCCACACGGTATTCCGGTAGAAATACAAGTGCGTACGCATGACATGGATCACATGGCCGATAAAGGGGTTGCTGCGCACTGGATGTATAAAAAAGCCGGTGATGGCGCGGGTAACACAGCTCAACAGCGTGCGCGTCAATGGATGCAAAGTTTGCTGGAGCTTCAACAAAGTGCCGGCTCATCATTCGAATTTGTCGAGAACGTTAAAACCGAGCTGTTCCCAGAAGAAATATACGTATTTACCCCCGATGGCCGCATAGTAGAGTTGCCAATGGGCGCCACCGCGGTTGATTTTGCTTACGCGGTGCATACTGATGTAGGTAACACTTGTGTAGGTGCAAGGGTAAACCGTAAACCTTACCCGCTAAGCAAAGCCTTAGATACTGGGCAAAGTGTTGAAATTATTACCAGCTCGGGTGCACACCCTAATGCAACGTGGTTAAACTTTATAGTTACAGGTAAAGCCCGTTTAGGGATAAGAAACTACCTTAAGAGCCAGCACCAAGAAGAAGCATTGTTATTAGGCCGACGCTTACTCGATTCTGCCTTAGGTGAAAATAAGCTCGACAGCATTGCCGATGAAAACATAGCCCGCGTACTCGAAGAGCACGAACTATCTACAGTATTAGAATTACTAGTAGAAATAGGCGCAGGTAACTTAATGAGCGTGTTAATCGCTAAACGCTTATTGCAAGAAGAAAGCGACGACTTGTCAGATATTAGCAAACAAGCCAAAGCAACCATTATTGGTACCGAAGGCATGTTGGTTAATTATTCTAAGTGTTGCCGACCTGTACCAGGGGATGCCATCACTGCACATATTAGCCAAGGTAAAGGGCTTACCGTTCACCGCCAAGAATGTAAAAATATTCGCGGCTGGGAAAACGAACGCTCAAAATACCTGGTTGTAAAATGGGATGACAATCCAGAAAAAGAATATATAGCTGCGCTACGGGTGGAAATAATTAATCACCAAGGGGCTTTGGCTAAACTCACAAATGTTGTTGCTACAACCCAAGCCAACATTGTTGAGATCACTACCGACGAAAAAGAAAGTAATTTATATGTGATAGACTTGGGCGTTACCGTTAAAAACCGTGTCCATGTTGCTAATATTATGCGCCGCATTCGCGTGATGCCTGATGTGCAAAGAGTCTATCGTAAAAAGTAAAATAGGAAACTCATGAATAAAGCATTTATTTCTACCGAAAAAGCACCTGCTGCCATCGGCACTTATAGCCAAGCGGTTAAAGTAGGTACTGCCGTTTATTTATCTGGACAAATTCCACTTGTCCCAGAAACAATGGAAATGGTTTCAGAAGACTTTAGCGAGCAGACACATCAAGTATTTAAAAACATTACAGCGGTGTGCGAAGAAGCAGGCGGTAAAATCCAAGATCTTGTTAAAATTAATATCTACCTAACAGACTTATCAAACTTTGCCACTGTTAATGAAGTAATGAGCCAATATTTCAAGCAGCCTTATCCTGCCCGTGCAGCACTAGGTGTACGTGCTTTACCAAAAGGCGCACAAGTTGAAATTGACGGCATCATGGAACTTCCTTCAACTAATTAATAAATACAGAGCTATAAACCCCCTTTATAGCTCTATTTTTTTACTGCTAGCCTTTGTTTATCGCCCTTTCTTGACTCACATGTAAATATCTAGCACTCTGTAATCATGCAATAAAATCAATCTTAACTTAAGTAGTAGAAAAGGATTAACTAGTGTTTAAGCTTGCCAATAATGGGAACGTATTACTTGATGTAAGTAAGCACGCTCCACCTAGCGCCGCTTTTATAATTGATGCACTCGAGAAGTCGACGTTTTGCGAATGCAAAATTGACCACGAGGCTATTGATAATTTTTTTAAAGCGCAAAATAATGAGCCAACCTTGGTTGTAGCAAGTAAGCACGATGCATCGCTTGTGGTAACGTTAAGTGAAGATAAAATGCAAGCCATAGGTGAGCTAACCTTAGCTTATGGTGGTAAAGTACTTTCGTTAGAAGAGGGCAAAAAACAACTCATAAAAGCAGGGGTTGTACGTGGTTACAAACAAGCTTTTTTAGAGCAGCTTTTAGATAAACAATTTAACTTACCCCCAGGTACAGTGGCAAAAGGGATTCTAGCCAAAGGCCGCCTACCAGCAGAAGGCACAGCAACAAAATTTGTAGCTATGGTAGAAACCCTCAAAGATCGCCTAAAAGCACCAAAAATGAAGGAAGATGGCAGTGTTGATATGCGCGACTTTGGTAAACTGGCAAGCGTAGAGCCCGGCACTGTACTGATCCGCCAACAACCTGCAACTCCCGGTAAAGAAGGATTCACTGTAGTAGGTGACATACTACCGGCTAAACCCGGTGAGAATAAAAAGTTAGTGGCAGGCGAAGGCGCCGAAATATCAAAAACAAATCCGCTCGAGCTTGTTTCTACAACAGCGGGAGTCCCCGTAGAAATACCTAACGGTATGCGAGTTGATGATATTTTTACCATCTCTGATGTAGATGTTAAAAGCGGCCATATTGATTTTGAAGGCAGTGTTATTGTGACTAAAAACATTGACCCAGGAATGCGAGTCACGGCAAAAGGCGACATTACTGTTTTTGGCACGGTCGAATCTGGCGAATTATCAGCCGGCGGAAACATCACTGTAAAGCAAGGCATTATTGGCCATCAAAAGCTCGAAGATAAAACTTTGTCTTGCTCTATTAAAAGTGAAGGTGATGTTCATGTATCTCACGCACAATACTGTTATATGCAAGGCAAAAACATTTTTATAGACCGCCAAGCTAGCCATTGTGCGATTAAAGCAAAACACTTATTACAAGTTGGCCAAACAGAGTTACCCAAAGGGAAAATTTTTGGTGGAGAGATTCTTGATGCAACCGTGTTAATAGCTGGCGAAATAGGCAATGAATCAGGCGCAAAAATGGCTATCAATTTAGCCGCATCCGGCGCTGAAATAACGGCCGACACAGATAACTGCTTTAAAGATTTAGCAAAAACCGATGAGCAGCTTGATACCCTTCAAGCAGCACTAGAAAAAGCAGATAAAGTAAAAGATATAGAAAAAAAGAATCTGCTCATTAAAAAAATTGGCGCAACACAGCAGCATTATTGCCAACAAGCAGAGCAGCTAGAGAAAAAGTTATCTAGCCTAGATCATGAACTCCACGACCTACTAAGCGATGCAAATCTCGTCGTTAATACATCATTACACTCAGGGGTAGAGATCCATATTTTTGATAAAGTATTAAAAACTACCCGCAACTACCCACCTTGCAATATAAACCTACAAAACAATAAAGTAGAAATAAACTTTAAAACACATTAGGGCGCATTTAGCGCCCTTTATAATTTACAGTAAGCCACTTACCGTATCGTGCGTTTGCTTTGGCCATACACCTACTTGCACTTGTCCAATATGCTGCTTTTGCAGTAATAACATTGCTAAGCGCGATTGCCCTATTCCGCCACCAATTGTTTGTGGGAAAGCCTCTTCTAGTAATGCTTTATGCCAATCGAATGCTAGGCGTTCTTCATCGCCTGTTATGCTCAATTGCGCTTTTAATACATCAGGGCTTACACGAATACCCATAGATGATATTTCAAAGGCATCTTCTAACACAGGGTTCCACACTAAAATATCGCCATTTAATCCTGTGTATCCGTCAATCGTTTGGGTAGACCAATCGTCGTAATCTGGAGCGCGTACATCATGAATTTTGCCATCACCTAATGCCCCCCCAATACCAATTAAAAACACCGCACCGTACTCTTGTGCAATGGCTTTTTCGCGTTGCTTTGCGCTAAATTCAGGGTACATTTTGCGTAATTGCTCACTGTGTATAAACGTGATTTCACTAGGTAAGAATGGGGCTATACCAAAGCTTTCACTTACAAACTGCTCTGTTTGCTTAATACCAGTATAAATAGCTTTAACAGTGTCTTGTAATGTAGAGAGCGTTCGTTCAGTACGTTGGCAAATTACCTTTTCCCAATCCCATTGATCAACATAAACAGAATGTATTGGGCTTAATGAGTCTTCATCTGGGCGCAACGCTTTCATTTGTGTATAAATACCTTCACCTACAGAAAAGCCGTAAGTCGCTAGCGTTTTACGTTTCCATTTAGCAAGCGAATGAACAACTTCATAGCTGCTATCGGTAATTGCTTTTACGTTAACAGCAACTGCATTCTCGTGGCCGCTCAGGTTATCTTGTGTGCCATCACCTACTTTGGCCAAAATAGGAGCCTGAACTTCAACTAACCCTAGTTGCTGCTCTAATTGCTGTGAAAAAAACTGCTTAACTTTACTTATTTGCTGCTGTTGCTGCACATAGTGTGAACTCATAATAATTGGCCTCATTCCCAGTTATTGTTACTTGCTTATTAATGAGAAAACACCCTGTAGGCGCCTTCAATGAAATTACTGTAACGATTTAAACTTTTAATTCAATAACCCACAATAAAAATAGCTTTAATATGTAAAATCGATTAATTTACATGGTATAAAAATGTAGATTCACTAATTTAAGTAAGCAAAAATAATGGAAAATTATCAAATCGATAATCTCGATAAACAGATACTTCACGCTCTAATGGCCAATGCCCGTACAGCCTACGCAGAATTAGCTAAACGGTTTGCTGTAAGTGCCGGCACAATTCACGTACGCGTAGAAAAAATGAAACAAGCGGGCATCATTACCGGCACCCAATTAAGCATTAGTACAAAGCAACTAGGTTACGATGTATGTTGCTTTATTGGTATTAACTTAAACAACGCTCGCGACTACCCAGAAACACTAATTAAACTAGAAGCATTAGAAGAGGTAGTTGAAGCTTATTACACCACGGGTAACTACAGCATTTTTATAAAGGTAATGGCCAAGTCTATCGACCATCTGCAAGACGTGCTCATTAATAAAATACAAGCTATAGAGGCGATTCAATCAACCGAGACCCTAATCTCTTTGCAAAATCCAATTAGCCGCACAGTAATGCCTTAATAGATAAAATTACGTATAATTATCAAAAAAGAGGATCACCATGCAGCAAAATCGCTACCAACGAATAAAAGACGTGCTCTCACGTCGCCAAACAGACTTAACGGTCTGCCTAGAAGACGTACATAAACATCATAATCTCTCAGCTATTGTAAGAAGTGCTGATGCAGTAGGTTGCCATCATGTGCATGCTGTATGGCCAGAAAACCAAAAATGGCTGACCAATAATACTTCTGGCGGTAGTAAAAACTGGCTAGAAACACACCTGCATAAAAATATTGATGATGCTGCTGCGATGATGCGAAAGCACAACCCAGATGTACAAATACTAGCAACACACTTGAGCGAAGATGCTGTAGATTTTAGAGAAATCGATTACACAAAACCCACAGCTATAATCGTTGGCCAAGAAAAAACGGGAATTTCTGAGCGCGCGCTAAAACACGCCGATCAAAACATTATTATTCCTATGCAAGGCATGGTGCAGTCACTTAATGTATCAGTAGCTGCTGCGCTTATTTTATTTGAAGCACAACAGCAACGAGAAAAAGCAGGGCTATATAAGCGCGATATGCTAAGTGAAGAGATTAAACACCCTATGTATTTTGAAGGGTATCACCCAGTTATTGCTAAACAATGTAGATTAAAAAACCTACCTTACCCACCACTCGATGAAGAAGGTGAAATAGTCGCTAACGAGCAGTTTTGGCAAGCTTTAAAACATGCTTGATGCTTAGCAAACCTGTGAGTACACTTAACTCATTCACAAATAAACAGATTTGAGCCTACATTGTCTAAACCTAGCTTAAGCCAATACCCTATCACAGAACTTAAAGGGGTAGGCCCAAAAATGGCCGAACGCCTACAAAAGCTAGGTATAGCTACCGTGCAAGATATGCTCTTTCATTTGCCTTTACGCTATGAAGATCGTACACGTATTTATGCTATTAACGATGTTACTTTGCACAGCCACTGCACTGTTGAGGCAACAATAGAAACAAGCCAAGTGACCTTTGGTAAACGGCGTATGTTAGTGGTGCAAATAAACGATGGTACAGGTAGGCTTACTTTACGGTTTTTTAATTTTACAGCAGCGCAAAAAAACGCATTTAGCAGTGGCAAAATAATCCGTTGCTTTGGTGAAGTAAGACGCGGGCGCGTTGGTTTTGAAATGAGCCACCCAGAATACAGCATTAGCGATACCCCAAACGAGCAACCAACCGCCGCAACACTAACCCCCGTGTATTCAACCACCGAAGGCTTAAAACAATTATCAATTAGAGCGTTAAGTGAACAAGCCATCGATTTATTACATAAGTATTCTGTTGAAGAGCTTATCCCTGAAAAATGGCAACCCTCACATATGCAATTAAGTGACGCTTTATTGCTACTTCATCGCCCTGCGAATGATGTTGACATTATTTCGCTTGAACAAGGCATGCATCCGGCACAACAACGCTTAGTATTTGAAGAGCTACTTGCCCAAAACTTAAGCTTATTAAAAGTACGCGAGCAAGGGCAGCAAGTAAGTGCAGTTTCCCTAAGTCCTACAAATACATTAGAGAGCCAATTTTTAGCGCAACTCCCTTTTGCACCGACTAATGCACAAAATAGAGTTGTAGCCGAAATAAAAGGGGATTTACAGCATGCCTACCCCATGATGCGATTAGTACAAGGTGATGTAGGCTCAGGTAAAACACTGGTCGCAGCATTAAGTGCATTAACAGCAATAGCACAAGGTTTTCAAGTTGCCCTGATGGCACCTACAGAAATCCTTTCTGAACAACACGGAATAAATTTCAAGCAATGGTTTGAAAGTCTTGGGATTAACGTTGCCTGGCTAGGCGGTAAAACTAAAGGAAAAGAGCGTACTAATACACTTGAAAAAATCGCCTCAGGGGAAGCGCAAATGATAGTAGGAACGCACGCCCTATTTCAAGACGAGGTAAAATTTAATAACTTAGTATTGATTATCATAGATGAGCAACATCGCTTTGGTGTTCATCAACGCCTCTCACTGCGTGAGAAAGGCAAGTTTGGTAATTGTTACCCTCATCAGTTAGTCATGACCGCAACCCCCATTCCGCGTACATTGGCTATGACGGCCTATGCCGATTTAGAAACCTCAGTGATAGATGAGTTACCACCTGGGCGCACACCTATAACCACCGTTGCTATTCCTGATACACGCCGAGACGATATAATAAACCGTGTTAAGCTTGCCTGTAATGAACAAGGCAGACAGGTTTATTGGGTATGTACCCTCATTGACGAATCAGAAGCCCTACAATGCCAAGCAGCTGAAGACAGCGCATTACAATTAAAAGAGGCGTTGCCAGAGCTTAATGTCGGGCTCGTTCATGGCCGTATGAAAGCCGCTGAAAAACAAGCGATCATGAGCGACTTTAAAGCAGGCAATATTCACGTACTTGTTGCAACAACAGTAATAGAAGTAGGTGTAGACGTACCTAATGCCAGTTTAATTATCATAGAAAATCCTGAGCGCTTAGGATTAGCACAATTACATCAATTACGCGGGCGCGTAGGACGAGGAGCCACCGCTTCGCATTGCGTACTGTTATATCACGCCCCTCTTTCTCACACAGCTCAAAAACGTTTAGGTGTATTAAGAGACAGTAACGATGGCTTTGTCATCGCAGAGCGAGATTTAGAAATACGTGGGCCAGGTGAAGTGCTCGGCACTAAACAAACTGGCTTAGCAGAATTTAAAATAGCGGATCTTACTCGAGATAAACACACGCTAAATCAAGTCAGGCCCATTGCACAACAAATGCTAAAGCAAAACCCCGACCTTATAGACCCTTTAATTCATCGCTGGCTAGGTAATAAATCTAACTACGCACAAGCATAATTACGCTAAAGTACTCGTAAAGCTCACTGCTGAAACGCTATATTTACCATACAAAGATGTGCGGCGAGCCTTATCCGCGGGTTTCGTGATACTCAACCCACGCTAGGAGGTGGTGATATTACGTAAAGACATGTATTTCACTTTTCAACGGACGTAAAAAAGCCCGGCTCTTTGGAGTCGGGCTTTCTTGTATTTGGAGCCTGGCAATGTCGTCGTGCCCACAGCGGTAGAGAGTCACATAGCAAATGGGACACTATCGTTGTGTCAGGAGTCGCTACGCTCGCCCGACCTACATTCTAGAAGTAGATGAGTGTGCATTAATTGTCCGCATTTCACCTTTCTGCAGACGTAAAAAAGCCCGGCTCTTTCGAGTCGGGCTTTCTTGTATTCGGAGCCTGGCAATGTCCTACTTTCACATAGCAAATGCTACACTATCATCGGCGCTGTTTCGTTTCACTACTGAGTTCGGCATGGGGTCAGGTGGGTCCAAAACGCTATGCTTACCAAGCAAATTAGGTGTCAGTCCGTTTTCACGTACCAACTAAATTTGGAAAATATCTGATAATATTTTTTAAGTCTAAGTATTTATCTACTTTAGCTATTAACTTCTGTCGCTTGTTTCTGTCACAAAACGCGTTTGGCGTTGTATGGTTAAGCCTCACGGGTAATTAGTACAAGTTAGCT
>NZ_JAQREL010000022.1:0-48414 GCF_028599255.1 Pseudoalteromonas sp. Angola-7 | reverse complement strand
GCGGCACTAGCTCAGTTGGTAGAGCGCGACCTTGCCAAGGTCGAGGTCACGAGTTCGAGCCTCGTGTGCCGCTCCAATTTCTCACCAAAGAAATTGAAGTATCGAATAAAATATAAAGCGGCACTAGTTCAGTTGCCAGAATGTAGGACGCGACCTGTCGCGCACCAACGGACAAATTACTGACAATCTATAAAGCGGCACTAGTTCAGTTGCCAGAATGTAGGACGCGACCTGTCGCGCACCAACGGACAAATTACTGACAATCTATAAAGCGGCACTAGCTCAGTTGGTAGAGCGCGACCTTGCCAAGGTCGAGGTCACGAGTTCGAGCCTCGTGTGCCGCTCCAATATCTCTAAATATCCCACTAAAATAAACACTTCTTTAAAACAATATTTTGATCTGATTTATACCTACGAAAATTATTTATAAATATTAAACGCACGAGTGGCCCCATGCCGCCGCGCGATATAAAGGGTTTTAAATAATGCGAAGTGACGTGGTAAAAGCTAGGGAGGGGAGGTCAATACAAGGTTAAAAGGTTTCGCCTTGCAAGGTCGCTATAATACGTCTTGCACCGCCAGCGTCGCGATGCTCGCCTAAGTAAATACCTTGCCATGTACCTAGCGCTAAGCGCCCATTGTTTATAGGAATACTTAATTCACACCCTAACGTACTGGTTTTTATATGGGCTGGCATATCATCATCACCTTCGTAATCGTGACGATAGTAAGGTTGGCGCTCGGGAACAAAATGGTTAAAGTGGCTTTCCATATCCATGCGCACTGTAGGATCGGCGTTTTCGTTTATGGTTAAACTTGCCGATGTGTGCTGAATAAACAAATGTAATAGGCCAACTTTATAATTAGCCAGCTCGCTCAGCTGCGCGAGTATTTCATCATCAATTAAATGAAACCCTCGAGCACGCGGTTTTAAGGTTATTTGAGTTTGTTGCCAGCTCATAACTTATCAAAGCTAACTTCTATATTTGCATCGCCTGCATCACAGCTAAATGGCATGATTATTTTTTTGCCTTTACTTTTATGTGTGATGGTGTGGCCTTTACCTGCAACTACAATTGGCGTAGCCATATCAAAGTCATAGCCTTTTTCGCCGAGTAAGTTTTTAGCTCCACCGGTAACCATATTAGTAATTTCCCCAACCATATCAGTTACTTCATCGTCTATGTTGTCAGGGCGCTCACCAAGCATGCGTTCCATGATGGTCAGAGCTAAGTTTTCATCAAAGGTAATTGAAAATGAGCCACGAGTTTGCGCGCCCACCATGCCAATTAAACCAGATACATCGCCACAGGCGACTTCGTCTGTTTTAATACGCGGCTTACCTGGTTTTAACTCGGTTTGTGCCATTGTAGATAACACATTGATCAAAGAAGATAAAAATGGATTAATGAACTCAACATTCATGTTAGGTACTCTTAAAATTGGTGCTAAAGTGGCTATCTAAATATGAGTATAGCTTTAAAACAAACTTTGGGTTTAGCTTCTACAAGACTCACACTTACCGTGTGCTTCAATAGTTTGCCCTGATACAACAAAGCCGCTTTCTGCTGCTAAGTTGTTTAGCTCGTGAGAAATAACCGTAGAGTGCAGCTCTTTTACAAAGCCACAACTGTCACAAATTAATAGCTGCACAGGATGAATATGATCAAAGTGATGGCAAAGCATAAATGCATTGGTGCTTTCTATTTTGTGAATAAAGCCCAGCTCTGATAAAAAGTCTAGCGCACGGTAAATTGTTGCAGGCTTTGCGCCTGTTTCTGTTACTTTTAATTGCTCAAGTAAATCGTACGCCCCAACGCCGCCTTGGGCGCTAGCTAATAGGCGAAATACTTTTTCGCGGATAGGCGTAAAACGCGCACCACGGTTGTCACAAACTTGTTTTGCTTTACTTACGAGTGATTCTATATTCATCATTCTCTTATCCTTACGCTACCATGATATACTAACATACTGTGTTGTACTTGCAGCGTTTTTATTAAACACTTTTTATCTAGGAACCCCATTAATGCATGAACTGGTAGCTATATTTATTTTCTTTTTTGCGGTGATAGACCCTATAGGTACAGTGCCTGTATTTATTGCTGTGACACGTGGGGAAGATGAAAAGTTTAAACGAAAAGTTGTTTTTAAAGCCGTGGGTGTATCCGCTGTGGTTTTACTCTTTTTTGTTATTGCCGGTGAGCAGCTATTAAATGCAATAGAAATACCGCTGTCGGCGTTTCAAATAGCTGGGGGCATAGTCCTGCTTATTTTTGCGCTTTCAATGATTTTTGGTGAAAGTAAGCCCGAGTCTGAGATTAAAAGTGTGCGCGACAGCACAGAAACCGCTATTTTTCCGCTAGCCATCCCCTCTATAGCAAGCCCAGGCGCCATGCTTGGCGCAGTACTGATGACCCGCAACGAAGAATACACGTGGGTTGAGCAAGTTACTACATCGTCGATGATGTTGGTTGTATTAGTTGTTGTGCTTGTGCTGTTGTTACTCGCAAATCATGTGCATAAATTAATAGGCGACAGTGGCGCAAGTATTATAAGTAGAATCATGGGGTTAATTTTAAGCTCTGTGGCAGTTACAAATATACTCAACGGTATCGCGCATTATTTTGGTTTACAAATATACAGCTAACATTGATGCTAATCAGGCTTTTGTGTAAAATACAGCGCCTTTTTATGGGCGCATTTACTTATAATCCCCGAGGCTTTTACATTGCAAAAACGCACATTAGATAATCCAACGTTAAACAGACGTTTTTCTGTTGCACCCATGCTTGATTGGACTGATCGTCATTGTCGCACTTTTCATCGTAAGATGAGTAAGCACGCTGTTTTATACACTGAGATGATCACCACGGGGGCGATTTTATTTGGTCGCGGCGATTACCTACACTTTAATCAGCACGAGGGGCCGGTTGCTTTGCAGCTGGGGGGTTCTGATCCCGAGGCGCTAGCAAAGTGTGCAAAGCTTGCTGGTGAGCGCGGTTACGATGAGATTAACTTAAATGTAGGCTGCCCTTCAGATAGAGTACAAAACGGGCGCTTTGGTGCATGCCTAATGGCCGAGCCTGAGCTGGTTGCACAGTGTGTTGCGGCAATGAAAAGCGAAGTTAGTATTCCTGTTACGGTAAAAACACGCATCGGTATTGATGAGCAAGACTCGTATGAGTTTTTATGCGCATTAATTGAAGCCAGCCATAAAGTTGGCTGTGATGACTTTATTATTCATGCCCGTAAAGCGTGGTTAAATGGTTTAAGCCCTAAAGAAAATCGTGAAGTACCGCCTCTTGATTACCCACGCGTTTACCAACTAAAAAAAGACTACCCACAGCTCGATTTAAGCATTAATGGCGGCGTTAAAACAATTGAAGAAAGCCTAGCGCATTTAGCGCATATAGACGGCGTTATGATTGGTCGCGAAGCATATAGTAATCCATTTATGCTTAATGAGGTGGATGAAAAGATTTACGGTGAGGTGGCTAATACTCAGACTCGTCACGATGTGGTGCGCGCTATGTATGATTACATAGAAGAAGAAATGCGTTTAGGTGCTAACTTTTGGCATATAGCACGCCATATGCTGGGGATTTTTCAGGGGCAGCCAGGGGCGCGCGGATTTAGACGTCACCTTTCAGAAAATGGTCACGGTAAACAGGCTGATTTGTCGGTAATGGATAAAGCATTAAGTTTTGTGCCTGAGTAATACTTAAGCGCTGAGCAGTTATAAAAAAACCACTTTTTAAAGTGGTTTTTTTATAACTAAAATTTAGTCAAAAGATAAATAAATTAGTGATTTTCGCTTATTAACATTCAGTTTTTAGTCAGTTTAAAATAACTTATTAGCTGTCTAACTGATTGAATTTAAATGCTTATAAATAACTTTTTGTTACTTGGCATAACTCTTGGAATCTTGTTGTTGTTATCAATTAAAAACAACAGGACAAAACAATGAGTATATTTAATCGCGTAAATGATGTTATCCAATCCAATATTGCTGCCATGCTGGATAAAGCAGAAGATCCAGAAAAACTCCTCAACCTTATGCTAAGTGAAATGCAAGAAGCGCTTAACGAATGTAGAAGCACAGCCGCAGCCTTACTGTGCGAAGAAAAAACGCTTAAACGCCAAATTGCACAAAAACAAAAAGACTTAACTTTGTGGCAAACAAAAGCTGAGCTGGCAGTTGCTAAAAACCGTGACGATTTAGCCAAGTCTGCGTTAGTAGAAAAACAGCGAGTAGATGAGCAAATTGCAGCAAAAAACACTCAGCTAAATACTCTAAAGGAGTCGATAGAGAAAATCACGGCAGATTGTGAGCGTTTACAGCAAAAAATGGCGCAAGCTAAAAGCAAACAAGCACAATTAATAAAACGCCACGATATTGTTGCTGCACGTGAAAAAGTGAACATGCAATTACACAGCGACAACGTCGCAAATGCTTTGTCTCGCTTTGAAATGATAGAGCAAAAAGTGGAAGGCATAGAAGCACAGGTTGATGCTTATGAACTTACAAATACAGCGCAATCAACCGCTGAGCAAATTGAGTCTTTAGTTAAAAATGAAAAAATAGATGCAGAGCTGGCTCGTTTAAAAGCCAGTGTTAAGCAAAGTAATACCAATACAACTGCGCCAAGCGCTTAAGGAGTAGAGTATGAGTAACTTTAAAACACAGCGTAGTTGGTACAAAGATTCACTGAATAAAAAAATATCGGGCGTATGCAGTGGGTTAGCGCGTCGCCTTGATTTTCCAGTGTGGTCAACACGCTTAGTAACAATTTTATTATTTATAAGTTTTCCGTTTGCAGTAGCGCTTGGTTATTTGATTGCTCACTGCTGCCTTGAAGAGCGTGCGTATTAGGAGAGGGATATGAAAACCTTAGCAATATGTGTTGTCGTATATGTGTTACTTTTTACTGATACTGTGTCGCTAATACATTTTGATTCATGGCAGTTTCCACTGTGGATTGCAGATATGAGCTGGGTAGGACTGGAGCTGGCTGGTGTATTAGTCGCTATTATTGCAGTGGTAGCCGTAATGGCTTTAGTGACCATGGGGTTAATAGGCGCCGGGATTGTCGCGCTGGTTGGCACCATTTTGGCACTGTTATTTGGTTCAGTGATGATAGCCTGGCCATTATTATTTGTAGCTGTACTGTGCTGGTTGGTGCTCGATAACAAAAAAGTAACCTCTTAAGCCTTAATTTAACTGACTATTATTAGTTAACTATGTTAAATTTAAAGTGAAATTTTATGCTTTCACAAGGAATAAAGCGATGATGAAGCAGTGCTTTTTTATGGCCTCGGCGTTAATGATTAATGTGTTTTCGTCATCGGTTGCTGCACATGCTGGGCACAGCCACGATACAGACGAAGCTAAGCTTGAAGTAAGCCATGCACAAGTAAGGGCGTTTTTGCCTGGTAGTAAGTCGAGTGTTGGCTATTTAACAATTTCTAACCACGGTGGTGGTGTTGCTAAATTAACTAAAGCAACCATCGAAGGTTTAGGGCGTGTAGAAGTACATGAGCACAAACATGTCAATGGCATGATGAAAATGCAACAGGTTAAAGCCGTTACTATTAAGGGTCATGAAAGCCTAAGCTTTGAGCCTGGTGGTTACCATTTAATGGTATTTGATCCACAAGAGCCACTAAAAGTAGGGCAAGAACGTAAACTCACGCTATATTTTAGTGACGGTAACCGCTTGTTTACTAATGCCCAAGTGGTTTCGCTTGAAGCGCAAGCTGCGCATTCAAAGCCATCTAAAAAACAACACGCTCATCACTAGGAGGATAAATGTCGCAACATAAAGGAAAAATAGCTGGTGCCTTGGTGGTACTACTTATTATTTTTTACGCTATTGCAGTTTATTGGAGCATTGAGCCGGCACGTTTTAACGTAGTAACTAATGCAAAAGAAACCGCGCAAGCACGCAGCGAAAAAATGGTAACAGGCTATACAACCACCTCAACGCTTATTACCGTTGCTAGCACATTACTTGATAAGCAAGGTGGGTATTTATCAAACGATGTAATGCCGCCAAGTGTGATAATGGATGACATGCCTGCGTGGGAATATGGCGCGCTTGAAATGGTGCGTGATTTAGCGCTATCAATGCGTAAAGACTTTAGCCGTTCACAGTCGCAATCTACCGAACATGAAGCCCTTAAAAAAGCGCAGCCACAATTTAATATTAGCTCTGAGGCTTGGGCATGGCCAAGTGCCGAGGGAGAGTACCAAAAGGGAATAGACTATCTTCTTGTGTACCGCTCACAAATTGCTAACGAGCATGAGCGCGATAGCCAATTTTATTCACGTGCAGACAATCTACGTAGCTGGTTAAAAGAAGCCGAAAAGCGCTTAGGCAGTTTAAGTCAGCGTTTAAGTGCAAGTGTTGGCCAGGACAAAGTAAATACCGATTTAGCCGGTAATTCTTCAAACACGCAAGCGACCTACACACCACTTCAGCAGCAAGTAAGAACGTCGTGGTGGGAAATAGACGACGTGTTTTACGAGTCGCGCGGTGCAACGTGGGCGTTATTACACTTTTTACAAGCAGTTGAGTATGACTTTGCTGATGTATTAGAAAAGAAAAATGCGCGTGTAAGCTTACAGCAAATCATACGTGAGCTTGAGGCAACACAAGAAACCGTGTGGAGCCCAATTATATTAAACGGGAATGGTTTTGGCTTTGTGGCAAATCATTCTTTAGTTATGGCAAATTATATTTCAAGAGCCAATGCGGCTTTAATCGAACTTAGCGAACTACTAGCTCAAGGATAAAAAATGAAAAAGTATTGTTTAGCAGCTGCCCTTTCAATGGCATGTTTAGCCCCTGCAGCACAGGCAGACACTCTATTAGGTTTATATGTAGGTGTTGATGGCTGGCAGTCAGATAACGACGGTCAGTTTTCTTACAAAGATAACGCACCACAAGATTTTAATTTTGAAGACGAAACCTTTATTAGCTACTACGCGGCACTAGAGCACCCAGTGCCATTAGTTCCTAACCTAAAGCTTAAATACACTGAGCTTGAGCTTAATGGCTCAGCAACCCTTACTGATACGTTTAGCTTTAATGGCTCAGATTACGTAGTTGGTACAACTGCAAATACATTAAGTGATTTAACTCACATTGATTACATTCTTTATTACGAAATTTTTGATAACGATTTAATTTCAATTGATTTAGGTTTAAACGCAAAGCAGTTTGACGGTGACATTGTTGTAACTGGTACCACTCAACAAGGTGGCACTAACTTCTCTGAGACTAAAGATTTTTCGGGCTTTGTGCCACTTGCGTATGGCCGTGCTGAAGCAGGCTTACCATTTACGGGTTTAAGTGTGTTTTTTGAAGGCAGCTTTTTGGCTATCGACGATAGTAAAGTACAAGACTACCAAGTAGGCGTAGCGTATGAACTTATTGATAACCTAGCGGTAGATGTAGCTATTAAAGCAGGTTACCGCTCAATGACCTTAGAGCTAGATGATGTTGATGATATTAATACCGATATTGACGCATCAGGCCCATTTGCGGGTATTCAAGTTCACTTTTAATTAGTGAGCTTACAGCGTGGTGTGTTATTTATTAACATGCCACGTTAAATCAAATTCTCCCTCCAATGCATTATTAATTAATTGCTTATACACCTTATTTACAGGGTAATTTATAAGCTTAGAAAGCTCATCGCCAGTTTGGGTAAACTTGTAATAGCTTAATACTAAGTCACTGCTTTTAGCTTTTAACGTCACTTTTTGCGATAAAAACGACAGGGTGAGCTCTTGGCCTGCTTTTAATACCGCCGATTCTATTTCTTTTCTGTAGAGTAAATTAAGATCCATTAGCGTTAAAATATCAGGAAAGCTGATCCCCGTTTTTCCTAAATTAAGCGATACCTTATTGCCTTTTCGTAGTAAGTCGAAAAGCGAAGGCTTTTTATAAAACCCTAATAAAATAAAGTGACTGTCGTCTTTAGCGTTGTAGCTACTCAGCGATACACACTTTTGTAATGCATCAGCTTCGCGTTGAGTCATATGCTTGAGTGTTTGTAAGCTTTTTATAGAAAATGTACCGGGGTTGAGGGTCTCGCCAGTTAAAATTTTAGCCCACAGTGTTTGCATCGATTCATTTGAGGTGTCTTCACATAGGGCAATAAAGCGTTCTATCCAGTCGGCATCTGGTTGCTTATTGCTTGCCACATCGGGGCAAAATCCCATTGCTTTAGCTAAAATGGTTTCTATATTTTGCTGCTGTTTTATAAGCAGTAAATCTTGGCGCTTTTGGGCGCGCGCTAAAATAGGGTTATCGCTATTTATGTGATAAAGCGGGTTTAGATCGCCTTTAGAGCCGTAACTTTGATCTGTACTTGGTTGCCCAGTATTTGTGGTTATTTTTTTTACGGGGTAGCCAAGTAAAGACTCAATTATATTGGCGAGGTTAATTCTCGCTTGGGCTGATTTTACTGTCATCGTTATCCAGCTGTGTTTTTTGGTCGCGTAATTGCGCCACTGTTTGTAAGTTATTTAAGCCAAGTGACACTGTATTGCTTAATACATACTCGCTAAAAATTGATAGATAACCCGAAATTAGCGGGGTATTGGTTTGGCCATTAATATTACACGTTACATTTACCACACCTTCTACTTCGGTAAATGTAATTTCACCTTCAATAATATGCTCATTTTTTAAAAGTGCATTAAAGGTCATTTTATTTTGCGAAAGCGAAGTAATGGTCATTTCTCCATACCCCCAGTCGCTTTGCCACGATTGATGCGCGCCTATGCCGCGACTAGGTTCGCCTAAAGTAAAAGTGATAGACGGATCTACTTTCCCCCAGGGCGACCATGTATGCCAAAGGCTAAAGTCAGACACCAGCGATTTAACGGTCGCTACATTGGCATTTATTTGTATGTTTTTATTTACGCTGTAATTTTGCGGCAGGGTTAAACCAATCAAAATAGCCACTAAAACTAACAATAAGAGCGTTTTTATAAGGATTTTAAAAAATTTAATAGGCACACCTTTTACGAGTTTTTTAGTTTGAAATATAACAACTTTTTATTAATCGACTATAGTATGAATTAGCCTATAAACCAAAAATATATTTTTAGCACATAGGTATGAGCTTATATAAGTATTAAAACTGATAAAGGGTAGATAATGTCGTCAGAGCAAAGCGATTTTTTATTTTTAGCGCCAGACAGCGAAGAAGAAATAACCCAAGAATTATCTGATTTCTGGGATGTTTTGATCGTTGATGACGATCCTGAAATACATTCAGTGACTAAGCTTGCGTTATCGGGCGTAGAGTTTTGGGGGGCAGGGCTGCGTTTTCACGATGCGTACTCTGGCAGCGAAGCCATCGAAATACTCAAAAACAATAATACAATTTCCGTTATTTTTTTAGATGTAGTGATGGAGTCTGATGATGCGGGTTTGCAAGTTGTAAAACGCGTACGCGAAGAGCTTAACAATCAGCATGTGCGAATTATTTTACGAACCGGCCAAGCGGGCAACACCCCAGAAGAAAAAGTAATTCGCGAATATGACATTAACGACTATAAAACAAAAACAGAGTTAACTCGTTCTAAATTAGTAACTTCTTTAATTACCGCTATTCGCTCGTACGAGCAAGTATGCCAACTTGAGTATCAAAGTGATGCGATGAACACCATTGTTTCGGCTTCAAAGTCTATTTTAGGGCTTACCGATATTAAAGTGTTGTGCAAAGAGATTATTAAACACTTGGGCATTATTTTAGAGTGTCAACAAGTTGGGTTGGTATGCAGTAAGCTAGATGGCGATAATTTTATTCAAGTATTGGGTGGTAGTGGTCATTATGAGAGCTACTTTGGTGAAAAGCTTGCTAATGTTGATAGCGTTGCGCTTGAACAAGTAGATCAGTGTTTTGAGTCGGCTCAGCATTGCCAAACTGATTCGAGCGTAACTTTTATTGTTAAAAGTAAGCACCGCCAGGCTGCTATTTATTTAGAGTGCGAGCATAAACCGAGTGATGCGCAGCTGCAATTTGCAGAGATTTTTCTTACTAATGTGAGTGTAGCCCTTGATAACGTAAGGCTGTTTGTAAAGCTAAGAGATGCGGCCTACAAAGATGTACTGACCGGTATTTCTAATCGTACTAATTTTATTGAGCGGGTGGTGCGTTATCAAAAACCACACGTTAATGACTACGTTTTTGTATTAATTGATGTGATTGGTTTTGCAGATATTAACAATGGCTTAGGACAAGAAATTGGCAATCATTTGTTAATTGAGATTGTAAAGCGGCTTAAAGATGCTTACCCAGACGCAAAGTTATTGTCGCGTATTGGCGCAGATGTATTTGGCTTTATTATTCGCCAAACGGAGTTTGACCTTGAACAATTTAACGACGTGCTAAGTGTGCCTTTTAGTGCTGGCGAGCATATTTTGCCTGTCGATTTTAGAATTGGTTTATGTCAGCAGCAAGACTTTCAAAGTACTGGGTTAGATACACTAAAAGTTGCCTATATTGCATTAAACCAAGCTAAAAAGCTTAAATGCAAAGAGGGTATTTACTACGATATTGATATGCAAGACAAAATGGCTTGGCGCTTAGGTATTATTAGGCAGTTACGTCATGACTTTGCTCGGCAAAAGCTCCAAGTGTGGTATCAGCCTCAGCTTTCACTCGATGATTTGTCTTTGATTGGCTGTGAAGCATTGCTGCGCTGGCCATCAGAAGATGGCTCGTTTATATCTCCTGCGGTGTTTGTGCCTTTAGCAGAGGATGCCGGTTTAATTGTTGATATTGGCCAATGGGTTTTAGAACAAGCTTGCCAACAGCAAAAACGCTTAGAGGCACTCGGTGAAGAAATTTGCATTGCTGTAAATGTATCTGTGCCGCAATTTAAGGTTAAAGGCTACGCTACAACAGTAAAAAACACCTTACAAAAGTACGATGTTAAACCCTGCAATATAGAGTTAGAAGTGACTGAAAGCGTGGTAATGGATGAATTAGAAACCGTGATCAATACCCTAAAAGAGTTAAAAGAATTAGGCGTAGAAGTGGCGATTGATGATTTTGGAACGGGCTTTTCTTCGTTAAGTTACTTACAAAGTTTACCGCTTGATAGGCTTAAAATAGACCGCGCATTTGTAAAAGATTTACCCGATAACGATACCGGTGCTATTGCTGCTTTAGTGGTGTCGCTTGGTGCCAAACTAGGATTAAAAACAATTGCTGAAGGTGTAGAAACACAGCAGCAGGCAGAGTTTTTGAAAAACTTAGGGTGTGATGAAGTACAAGGTTTTATGTACGCTAAGCCAATGCCTGAGCATGAACTTTTAGAGTTTATTAAAGAGCGAAATAAAAAAACTTAATATCAACAGACTTTACAGTAGGCGCGATATCTCTAGGTAATGTTGTATAAATAAGCAATGTATTAGGATATAATTCGCGCCTTTTGTTATTCTACGGCCAAAACTATGAGCTCCCTTAAAGCTGAACGCGCGCTATTTTCATACCCCAAATATTGGGCTGAATGTTATGGCACCGCCCCATTTTTACCTACCACTCGCGAAGAAATGGACGCTCTTGGCTGGGATAGCTGCGACATTATAATTATTAGCGGCGATGCCTATGTTGATCACCCTAGTTTTGGTATGGCGGTAATTGGCCGTGTACTTGAAGCGCAAGGCTTTAGAGTGGGTATAATTGCTCAGCCAGATTGGCAATCAAAAGATGCCTTTATGGGGCTTGGTAAACCAAACTTATTTTTTGGTGTAACAGCCGGCAACATGGATTCGATGATCAACCGCTACACGGCAGAAAAACGAATGCGCCATGACGATGCCTATACACCAGGTAATGTGGGTGGTAAGCGCCCTGACCGTGCGGTGATGATTTACTCTCAGCGCTTACGCGAAGCCTACAAAGGTGTGCCTATTGTTATTGGTGGTATTGAAGCAAGCTTGCGCCGTATTGCTCATTACGACTACTGGCAAGAAAAAGTACGCCGTAGTATTTTATTTGATGCCAAAGCCGACATCCTTATTTATGGTAATGCAGAGCGCCCGCTGGTGGAAGTAGCCCACCGTATAGCCGCTGGCGAAACTATGGATACAATTCAGGATATTCGTGGTACAGCGGTTATTCGTAAAGAGCCAATACCGGGCTGGCGCGGAAGTGATTCAACAGCGATTGATAAAATAGGCAAAATTGATCCTATCCCAAACCCCTATGGGGCTGATGATGTTGGGTGTAGTAAATCAGAGTTTAAGCAAGCCGGTATTGATTTAAAAGCCGAGGCCGCTAAACCCATTACCATTCAGCCTGCGCGCCCTAAACCGTGGGAAAAAACATACGTTAAACTGCCTGCATTTGAGCAAGTAAGCGTTAATAAACCGCTTTATGCTCATGCCTCGCGCATTTTGCACCAAGAGACCAATCCAGGTTGTGCTCGTGCGTTATTTCAGCGCCATGGCGATCGCTCTATTTGGGTTAACCCGCCGGCATTTCCGCTCGAAACCCATGAGATGGATGATGTATTTGGTTTGCCTTATCAGCGTATACCGCACCCAAGTTATGGTGATGCAAAAATACCAGCCTACGATATGATTAAAACGTCGGTTAATATTATGCGTGGCTGTTTTGGTGGCTGTTCGTTCTGCTCTATTACCGAGCATGAAGGACGTATTATTCAAAGTCGCTCGCAAGAGTCGATTATTGATGAAATAGAACAAATTAGAGATAAAGTACCTGGTTTTACCGGTGTTATTTCTGATTTAGGTGGCCCAACGGCCAACATGTATAAATTACGCTGTACGAGCAAAAAAGCAGAAAGTACCTGTAGACGACTTTCATGTGTTTACCCTGATATATGTAAGCACATGGATACAGACCATACACCTACTATCGATTTATACAAAAAAGCCCGTGAAGTGAAAGGCATTAAAAAGATTTTGATCGCCTCAGGCGTTCGTTACGATCTAGCCGTACAAGACCCTCGCTATGTAAAAGAGTTGGTGACGCATCATGTGGGTGGCTATTTAAAAATTGCCCCTGAGCACACAGAAGATGGCCCTTTGTCTAAAATGATGAAGCCGGGCATGGGTGCTTACGATCAATTTAAAGAACTATTTGATAAGTACTCAAAAGAAGCGGGTAAAAAGCAGTACTTAATACCGTACTTTATTTCAGCGCACCCAGGTACCAAAGACGAAGACATGGTTAATATGGCATTGTGGCTTAAATCTAACGACTTTAAGTTAGACCAAGTACAAAACTTTTACCCGTCGCCTATGGCCAATGCAACCACCATTTACCATACAGAAATGAACTCGTTGCGTAATATTAAAAACAACAAAGAGCAAGTACCCGTGCCAAAAGGAGCGCGCCAACGTCGCTTACACAAAGCAATATTGCGTTATCACGATCCATCGGGTTGGCCAATGATCCGCGATGCACTGCGTAGTATGGGGAAAGCCAATTTAATTGGTAAAGGCCCAAATTGCTTAGTGCCAGAAGAAGGCCGTGATGAAAAAGCACATAAAGGCGCTGGTAAAGGTAAAGGAGGGCGCCCAGCCTTAACGCGCCATACTGGGTTTAGCCAATTTAAAAAGGCTAACACTAAGCCTAAAGTGGGCGGCAATCGCCAGCGTGCTTCTCGCTAAGTGTTAAAACAAGTAAATAAAAAACCCGATACTGAGTAACAGTATCGGGTTTTTTTATTGCGTTAATTTACTGTTGTTAGGTGTACATTACACTTTAAAGTTTTCTACCGATATTCTTAGCTCTTCAGCAAGTTTGGCTACTTCTGAGCTTGAAATATTTGTTTGATTTGCACCCTCAGCTGTTTGCTCGGCTATGGCTACAATAGATTCTAAACGTTCACTAATTTCTTGTGATACTTGTTGTTGCTCTTGAGCAGCGGTAGAGATTTCTTCACTTACATCGTGTGCTTGCGATACGGCAAGTGTAATTGAGTCTAATGCGCTGCTTGCTAAGTCGCTTTGTTCAACACATGATTCTGCTTGCTGTTTACCTTTATCCATTGCTGTTACAGCCGCTTCTGCGCCACTTTGAAGCGATTCAATCATAGATTGTATCTCTTGGGTCGACTCTTGCGTTTTGCTTGCCAATGAGCGTACTTCATCCGCTACTACCGCAAAACCTCGGCCATATTCACCGGCACGTGCTGCTTCAATTGCAGCGTTAAGTGCTAATAGGTTGGTTTGCTCTGCAATGCCGCGTATTACATCTAAAATACTGCCTATAGATGCGCTGTCTTGATGAAGCTTATTAATAACACCTGATGCATCGTCCACCTCGCGAGCAAGTTGCTCAATAGTGGCTTTGTTTTGATGAGATATACCTTTTACACGTTCAGCTTCTTTATCGGCATTTTTAATTTCGTTAAGTGCCTGCTGTGCGCTGTTGCTTACTGTTTGCGACGTGCTGCTCATTTCGGTTGTGGCTGTTGCCGCTTGCTCTACTTGTGCTTGTTGGTTACGGATAGCTTGGCTTGACTCACCGGTAATGGCCGATGTTTGCTCAGACGCCGCTGCTAATTGAGTTGAGCGTGAAATAATGCCCTTAATTAAGCTACGTAGGCTATCTATAAGGGTGTTACAGCTTTTTGATAGCTCGCCAAATTCATCTTTTGCAGAGTCATCTAAGCGTTGGGTCATATCACCGCTGGCAACAATATCTAAAATCCGATTAACCTCAGCCAGTGGCTTAGTGATTCTATTAACGGTAAGAATCGCAATTGCAATTGCAATTAACGTTGCGATGATCATACCTGCCCATGTCCAGAGCGTCGCTGAGTCTACATCCTCGCGAACACCTTCTTGTAATTTGTAAGCTACAGTACTTGCTTGTGTTACTAAATCATCAATTTGCGACAGTGCCATAGTGGTCGCTTGCTCTGATTGGGCAAGTTCTTTTTCGGTAAGTGCGATAGCGTCAATAAGGCGCTGCTTATTGGCCGCTAGGCTATTATTACCGCTGATATTTTCTATCAGCGTATCAACGTATGCTTGTAAATCACTGTATAGGTCGTTGTTATCTTGCTCTATAGCTGGCTTTATTAACGTTAAAGTACGAATTACTTCGTCAAGGTAATAAGCTTGCTCATTTTTTACAATATCTAAGGTGTTTGTCGTCTTAACCGTGAGCATATCGGTACTGTTACTCACCACAGACATAAAGTTGTTTTCTAAGTTATTGGCGGCTTGGTAAGCGCGTGGGTGATTTTGCTCAAAGTTAGTAATATCTGTGATATCAAGCACGACTGAATTGGCATCTTCAGCTGCAATCTCAATTGTTTCAAGCTGTGCTGTGAGGGTTTTATTAAGTGCTAGTTGTTTATCTTTATCAGCTAATAGGTTTTCGACCGTACCTAAAAAGCTTAAGTAGGTTTTTTCTACAGCTTGGCTTTTTTGACTCAGTGATGCATCATTTTTTACAACACGTTGAAGGTCGGCGTGCAGCGAGTTGAATTTGTCTTTTTGCTCAAGTACTTTTTGTTTTATAGGGGTGAGCTGTGCGCTTGAGGTGGTATAAAAACTAGCTTGGGCTGCTTTACTCATTAAAATAAATTCAGCTTGTAGTTCTGAACTTTTATTAAGCGCGGGCAGTGATAACTGGTTTACCTGTTGGGTAGAGCGGTCAATGCTCGCAATTTTTATTAAAGAGTTACCACCAATGATTATGAGTAATAAGGTGATAAATATAAAACCACACCAAATTCGTTGGCTTACTGTCAGATTCATATGGATTTCCAATTAAAGTACTTCAATCACATCTTATCGGCTTTTTAACCAATAAGTTAAGCAATTAATATCTATTAATTTAAATTTAACATATGTGCTGGGGTTTTACAGTTTATTTAGATAAAAGCGTCGGCTTTTCTACTATTTTTTGCTTAGTTTGCAAGTCCATCATCGTTAAAGCACCGCCCCATACGCATCCGGTATCGAGCGCATGTATGTGATTGAGCTGAGTAACCCCTTCAAGAGCGGCCCAATGGCCAAATATAAGGTTGTTTTCTAATGCTTTTATATTAGGGTGAGTAAACCAGGCTGTTAACGTTTTATTATCGCTAATTGCGCCTTTCGCACTAAGCTCTAACGTGTTGTTGCTGGTTAAAAAGCGCATGCGGGTAAAGTAGTTAACAATGTATCTAAACTTATCAAATTCGTTTAAATCGTCATGCCATATAGCGGGGTGGGGCTGATACATTTTTTCAAAAAAGTGCTTAGCATTTGCCGATTGATAACAACGCTGAGCAAACTGTGCGTGTTTAAGTGCGCTTTCTATAGACCAATTAGGGTTAAGCCCTGCATGCGATATAAAGCTGCGGTGCTGTGCTAAATAAATAGCAAGCGGCTGAGTTTGCAAATAGGCGATATAGTGAGGAAGCTTTTTACTATCAAAAATAGCACCGAGTTTATCTTTGGGGTTGATTGGCTTATTAAGATAGTGACAGGCAACCATGTGTAAATCATGATTGCCTAAAGTAACACTCATGCTGTCTTGATGGCGATAAATATAATCTAGGCAGGCTAGGGAGTCCGGCCCACGTGCGACGATATCGCCCACTAAATAAAGGTGATCTTTGCTTGGGTTAAAGTCAACCCGTTTGAGCAAGCGGCTAAACTCTTTAAAGCAGCCTTGTAAATCACCAATTGCGTAATCAGCCATGGCGCTTTTTACTAATGTAAAATGTTAGGGCACGCTAAACGAAATACGCTTATAGGTGCTTCAAACTCAGAGCCAAACTCATTGCGCAGTGTGTAGTGTCCCTGCATGGTGCCAACAGGGGTGTCTAATATTGCGCCACTGGTGTATTTATAAGCTTCGCCTGGGCCTATAACGGGGGTTTCGCCCACAACGCCTTCGCCCTCTACTTCAACTTCTTTACCATTGGCATCGGTGATCAACCAATAACGGCTTAAAAGTGTAGCGCTGCAAAGACTGTGGTTTTTAATTGTCACTGAGTAGGCAAAAACGTACTTTTCTAGCTCAGGCTGAGATTGCCCTTCAACATAAAAAGTCTCTACAGAGACTTTTACAGGAGAGCCAATATTACTGCTTGTTGTCATAAATCCAATTAGCTATATCAATAAATTGTTGTAACGTTAGGCTTTCAGCACGCAAAGTAATATCAATACCAATGCTGGTAAGCTCATCTGCGGTGAGTAAGTTGCCTAAGCTGTTACGCAATGTTTTACGGCGTTGGTTAAAGGCTTCTAAACACACGGTGTTTAAAATTTTCACGCTTTTAGCGGTACGTTGCTCGGCTTTTTTAGGGATCAGACGAATAACCGCAGAGTCTACTTTAGGTGCTGGTTTAAAACACTCTGGCGGTACCTCAACCACGGGCATTGCGTGGCAGTAGTATTGCGTCATCACACTCAAACGGCCAAAGGTTTTGCTGCCTGGGCCTGCAACCATACGTTTTACTACTTCTTTTTGCAGCATAAAGTGCATGTGCTCAATATGATCAGCAAACTCAAAAAGATGAAACAGTAATGGCGTAGAAATATTGTAAGGCAGGTTACCAAACACTTTTAATTTTTTGTCATCGCGTACTAGGCTTGCAAAGTCAAACTTCATTGCATCGCCTTGGTTTACGTTTAATTTAGGACCTAAAAAAGGGTGCTCAATTAAACGCTGAGCTAAGTCTTTATCTAGCTCAACAACAGTAAGTTGGCCGCTTAAATCGGCAACAGGCTCGGTAATTGCGCCTAAACCTGGGCCAATCTCTACTAGGTTGTCTTGTGGTTTAGGATCGATTGCAGTCACTATTTTATCAATGATAGATTCATCAAATAAAAAGTTTTGCCCAAAACGTTTACGGGCGCGGTGTCCTAAATGTACTTTATCGGTCATTGATTCTGTGCTTTTTCATGGGCGAGCTTAATTGCTTCGCGGATCGCTAATTCAAAACTGCCAACTTCAGCGTCACCGGTGCCTGCTAAATCAAGCGCAGTACCGTGATCAACCGAAGTGCGGATAAATGGTAAACCTAAGGTTATATTTACCGAGTTACCAAATCCCTTGTATTTTAGCACAGGTAAACCCTGATCGTGATACATAGCAAGCACGGCATCGGCTTGAGAGAGGTATTTATCCTGAAATAGGGTATCGGCAGGAAGCGGACCAATTAAATTCATGCCTTGGCTGTTTAAGAGCTCAAGCGTAGGTGAAATTGTTTCTATTTCTTCAGTGCCTAAATGACCGTCTTCGCCGGCATGGGGGTTTAATCCACACACTAAAATTTTTGGTTGCTCAATACCAAACTTAGTTTGTAAGTCGTGGTTTAAAATACTAATAACTTTGGTTAAGCGCTCTTGTGTAATTGCACGCGATACATAAGCCAGTGGTATATGCGTTGTTACTAGGGCAACACGCAAGCCTTCAGTTGCTAGCATCATTACGACATCAGAGGTGCCCGATTGCTGAGCAAAGTACTCCGTGTGGCCACTAAAGGAAATACCGGCTTTATTAATAATCCCTTTGTGAACAGGGCCCGTGACAACGGCATCAAAGGTACCGTCCATATTTTTTTCGCTGGCAATACGTAAGGTATCAAGCACGTATTGGCCGTTTAAGTCGTCTAGTTCACCTAGCTTAACGTCAGTGCCTAAATCTACTTGGTGAATATAAATGCTACCTGCAGGCGCTTTAGCTGCAGGGGCATTTTCATCAAAATCAATTAGCTCAATATTAAGGCCCAAGTGTTGAGCGCGTTCTTTTAATAACTGTTTGTCGGCGATAGCGACCAGTTGAGCTTGCCATGGTTGCTGAGCTAATTGCAGCAGCAAGTCAGGGCCAATCCCCGCAGGTTCACCCGGGGTAATTGCAATTCGTAATGTCATAATTACTCGTCTATAGGGAAAATTTCAACATGGGCTTGTTCGCGCATTTCTTGCTGCCAGTTAAAACTTTCCTCTTTAAATTTACGATTAAACAACATGCCGTGCGCACGGTTACGTTTAGCTAGCTCGGTTTTATCTGCTACACGTTTATCTAAAAGTTGTACTATGTGCCAACCAAATTGTGTTCTAAATGGTTCACTAATTTGATTTTTATCAAGTGATAACAAAGTATCTTTAAACGCCGGTACATACGTTGTAGGGTCAGTCCAATCATACTCACCGCCTTTAAGGGCTGAGCCTGGATCTTCTGAGTATTCTTTAGCAAGCTCAGCAAAGTCTGCTTTTCCTGCGCGTAAATCTTTGGCAAATCCTGCTAGCATGCTACGTGCTTTTTCTTCACTTAAAATAATTGAAGGCTTAATAAGAATATGGCGTGAGCGTACTTCTGTGGTTTCTACTAATTGGCGACCACGTACATCTTGCACCTTAATTATGTGAAAGCCAGCACCCGAGCGAAGCGGGCCAACAATAGCGCCTTTCTTTTGACCTTTTACAGCTTCGGCAAATAACGAAGGCATTTCGTTGATACCCATATAACCGAGTTGTCCGCCTTCAAGCGCTTTTGAGCCACCTGATGATGAAATAGCGATGCGTTTAAACTCTTGGCCATCGTTTAATAGCTCAATAACTTTGTCAGCACGGGTTTTCGCACTGGTGATTTCATCTGCTGTTGCATCGTTAGGAATATCAATAAGGATGTGGCCAATATCATACTCTTCAGAGTTTTGACCTTGGCTTTCCATTATTTTTAACAGGTTATCTACCTCTTGTTGGCTAATATAGATTCGACGATCTACATTGGCACGGGTAACCTGTTGGGTGGTGATTTCTTTACGAATTTCTTCGCGGTAGGCTTGAAAGCTCTCGCCAGCGGCTTCAATGGTACGACGAAGATCGGCAATGCTGCCGCCTTGATCTTTTGCCATATTTGCGAGTGTTTGGTCTAACTGGCTGTCTGAAATTTCAAGGCCCATACGTTCAGCCATTTGCATCATAAGCGTTTGGTTAACTAAACGCTCAACGGCTTGTACGCGAAGCGTTTCGTCTTTAGGAAGTTGTTGGCCTTGCTCTGCGGCTTGCTTTTTAACACGATTAATTATGGTGTCTACTTCACTTTTTAAAATTACGCCTTGGTTTACAACACCAATTACTTTGTCGATTTCCTGTGGGGCGGCAAATGCGCCATGGCATAAGCTTAAGCTTAAAATAGCTGTTGATAATAGTTTTTTTAAATTCATATTCTTTTTACTACTCTTCTAATAGTACTGCTTTAAAACAGGGCGTACTGCATTTTAGGGCTTTAAAGTATCACCTTAATTGCTCGTTTGCCTTAATTATTAAGAAAATACGGTCTACGGTAGCCAAAAATACCTTGTTGTAATAATTTTTGTGCATCGTAACGGCTCTTACTGCCAAGCCCTTTTAATACAAAGTTTAAACTAATACCTGAATCAAAAGTGGCTTGTTGCTGCCCGATAGAATGATTTAAATCGGTTTCAATCTGACGGTGACCAGTAATTTGGATTGCCCAACAGCATGACTCATACTGTAATCCGCTTAAAAATTCGATGCTTCGATTATTTTCAAGGTCCCGGTGGTAGCTTGCAATAAATTGCCACTGATCACTAATTGGGATACTTGTAAATACACCCGTTTGCTCGATTGTATTTCCTGAGACATCATTTGCATAGCGATGGTTCAATTGAACTAGCTCATTATTGTCACCTTTGTAATCGAGGGTGACATTTGACTGGATCATTTGCTTACCATCTGTGTCGTATTGCATACCCGCTGAGAGGTACCAACGGCGGTGCCAATGTAGCATTGTTTGCGCTGCAAAAAGGGCGTTGTAGTTTGTCTCTGAGTCTAAATCTTGCTCGGTAGGTTTAGCCGAGTCGTTTAGGTAAAAAATTTGACCCGCGCTAAAGTTAAACACTTCTTCGTGTTTATTATCAAATAAGCGTGTTGTTGCACCTAACGTAAATTGGTTAGCTGCGGCTATACGGTCTACACCCGAAAAGCGCGTATCTCTAAATAGGCCAAAAAAGTCATCCTGTAGGCGAGTGGTGTCAAACAGGCCTATCTCAGATTGATCCTTATTAGGGGTATATAAATACTGTATTTGTGGCTCAAGAGTTTGAATGCCATCTTCAAAAAAGGTCGAGGTGTCACGTTCAAAGTTAAGCTGCGAGTACAAACGTACTTTTGGCAAGGTACGCGAAACGCTATCGCTATATTGAGTGCCCGTTAAATTACCACTTTGTTTGTAGTTAGTTTGTAATAAGCTCACTTCTGAGAGAAACGACCACGCATGTGTTGCGTAGTTAAAGCGCGCTTTTGGCTCTACGTGTACACGGGTAGCACTGTCTATGGCAATTTCTGAAGATTCGTTGGTAAAGTGGCTTACTTCACCCGACAAACTAAAGTCAAAGTTATCAAAACGCCATGGGGCGGTTTGTGTAAAGCTAATTTGTGGAACCGCGGCATACGACTCTAAGTGATCGCCCAGCACTTCAAAATTTTGAAATTTAATATCGGTACGCCATGTGTCGCCAAGGTGAGTCACAGAGCCGGTGCGATAAAGTTGGGTATCGGTTTTATTTGCGTAATTAGAGCTTAAATCGGTGATGTAGTTGTCATCACTGACGTTAGTTACATCAATATTGGCGCGCCAGTCTTCACTTAAATAGCTTTGTTGCTGCCAATGAAACATATAGCGCTCATCAAGGCTTGGCTCCGAATCATCGCTATCTAAATATTCAATACCGACTAAGCCTTCATGTTGCTCGCTCAGGTATCTAAACTCGGTTTGCAATTGTAAGCCTTTGCGCGACATATAACGTGGTGTAATAGTGGCGTCAAAATTAGGCGCAATATTCCAATAATAAGGTGTAACAGTTTCAAGGCCATAACGGTCGGAGCTTGAAATGCTTGGTGTTAATAAGCCCGACTTGCGTCGCTCATCCAGCGGAAACGTGAAATAAGGTAAATATAAAACGGGGGTATCAAGAATACGTAAAACGGCGTTATAGGTTTCGCCCCAGCCTTCTTCACGAGAGAGATTAATTTCGTCGGCTTCTATTTCCCACACTGGTGTATCGCTTGGGCAAGTAGTAAAGCTTGCATTCATTAACAATAAGCCAGACTCGTTGACAGTGAGTTTTTCGGCGCCACCTTTACCTTGTTGCGCTGTTAAGCTGTAATCGGCACCTAGTAGGCTTATTTCTGAATTATTTAAATCGGCATTTAAACCTGAGCTGTTTACTTGGCTTACACGGTCTTGATAAGTAATAGGGCCTGTTGCATTAAGTAAACCGCGCTGTTTATCTATAAGCGCAGTTTGTGCGGACAAACTCATATCAAGGGTGTTAATATCAACATTGCCGGTAAATTCAGCGCTTTGTGTGCCTAGGAGCTCTACATCGTCAGCTTGTATATCAACCGATCCTACCGCTAAATTTGGTAGAGGTTGCCAAGCTCTGGTTTGCATTGAAATGCCACATAAATTGTGTGCCAGTTCAGTTTCGGCAAGCGATGGTGCGCTAATTACGCCTAGCATCAATATGCCCCAGGTTTTGCTCATTTATCGACCTTAATGCTCTTTGGTTTATTATAAGCTAGACATAATAAAGGAAAACAATGGCAAATACAGTAATTGACCTATAAAAATAGACATCTTATATAATGACACGCTTTGATAATTTACAACTATTTATAAATACGTACTTTGATGCTAAACCACACTCCTTAGTAGCCATTACTGGGGATGCCAGCTTTCGCCGTTATTACCGTTTAAGCTGTGCCGGAAAAGCGTTTATTGTGATGGACTCCGACCCACAAAAAGTAAATAACGCTCCGTATATCTCTCTTAATAAAGTATTCACCGACAACGGCTTTTTATTGCCTGAAATAATTGCAAGCGATGAAGAACAAGGCTTTTTTGTGTTAAGTGACTTAGGAAATACACACTTAGCCGATAAGCTCGATGAGCCAAATAGAGATGAATATTACAAGCAATTAATCCGTTTAGCGGCAAGCTGGGCCAAAACCCCTGAATCAGCAGCTATGCAAAATTATAATAAAGAATTTATTCACCTTGAGCTGAATATTTTTAGCCAATGGCTGGTTACTGATTTTATTGGCTTAAAATTGAGTACTGAGCAACAAACGCTTTGGCAGCAAAGCTGTGAGCTATTAACGAACGCTATGCTAGCGCAGCCTACGGTCACGGTTCATCGTGATTATCACAGCCGTAATATTATGTATAGCAATGAGCAGTGGGCAATTATAGATTACCAAGATGCCGTGCGCGGGCCGCTGTGTTATGACTTAGTGTCGCTGCTACGTGATTGCTACTTTAAGTTGCCACAAGCACAGCTTAATCAGCTGCTTGAGTACGGCTATGAAGAATTTACAGCGCAAAAATTAATAACAGATACTTCTTTTGAGCAGTTTAAACAGTGGTTTGATTTAACGGGTATTCAGCGCCATTTAAAGGCAGCGGGAATATTTTGCCGGCTCTATTTACGCGATGGTAAAACCGGCTACCTTGATAATATTTTACCGACGTTGGATTACATTGTTGATGTTGCTAAAACCTATCCAGAGCTTGCAGCCTTAAGTGAGTGGGTAAGTAGCGCTGTAATACCGCAGGTAACACTAAAATTAGCTAAGGAGCGCACATGAAAGCCATGATTTTAGCAGCCGGGCGCGGCCAGCGAATGATGCCGCTTACACAAGCTATGCCTAAACCTATGCTAAAAGTGGCGGGTAAACCGCTGATTGAGCACCATATTAATAACCTTAAAGCCGCTGGCATTACTAACATTGTTATAAACCTAGCTTGGCAAGGGGATAAAATAAAAAGCTATTTTAAAAATGGTGCTGAGTTTGGTGTGCGCATTGTATATAGCCAAGAGGCTGAGGGCGGCCTTGAAACCGCAGGCGGAATTATTCAGGCGCTGCCATTACTAGGTGAGCAATTTATTGTAATTAATGGCGATGTATACACAGATTACGATGTGAATGCGCTTACACAATTGCACCTGCAAGACGGCGAGGCCCACATAGTGTTAGTAGAAAATCCACCGCATAACGAAAAAGGGGATTTTGCGTTAAGTCACTTATCGGCTGAGAGTCAAAAGTATACATTTTCGGGAATTAGCCGTTACCACGCTAATTTTTTTAAAGGTTTAGAGCCTGGCATACGCCCGCTTGGGCCAATATTGCGAGAAAAGCTCGCCCAACAGGTTATCTCAACTGAGCTTTATATTGGTCAGTGGGACGATATCGGCACACCACAGCGACTCGCGCAGCTCAACGAGCGCATACAAAACATACTTTAATAGAGGCAGTTAATTAGATGTGGGGAAAAATACTCGGTTTTTGTTTTGGCTTTATGTTTGGCAAAATTTTTGGTGCCATTTTAGGTTTATACCTCGGCCATTTATTTGATAAAAGCTTAAAAAACGATTTTGATAAAGCCGGGGGCTTTTCAGGTTTGTTTAAAGGTGATGATGTAAACGAGCGCCAAGCGTTGTTTTTTTCGAGCTGCTTTGCGGTTATGGGGCATATTGCAAAGTCGAACGGTCGCGTAAGCGAGGTGCATATAAAAGCGGCAAGTATGTTTATGGATGAAATGGGGCTAAAGGGCGATGAGCGCCGCGAAGCTCAGCATGCATTTCAATCAGGTAAAGACAGCGACTTTTCGATTAAAGAAACAGTACACGACTTTAAAGAACGCTTTGCAAAACGTTACGACTTACTGCAACTGTTTTTAGAAATTCAAATTCAAATGGCGTTTTCTGATGGCGTGCTCGCAGAGCAAGAAAAACAGCTGTTACAAGAGGTAAGTAAGCAATTAGGTATTTCTAAAACTCATTTTGCTTTTATTCTTAAGCGTTACCAAGCTGAATTTAGTTTTAGACAGCAGCAGCAACAGTATAGACAACAGCAGCAAGGTCAAAGTAGCAGTTACCGTGAAGGTTCTGGTCATCATGTGCCCCCTAATAACAGCATGAACCGCTCACAGGCCTTGGCTTTATTAGGGTTAAGTAGTGACGCGACGCAACGAGATATTAAAGTAGCGTATCGTAAATTAATGGCGCAGCATCACCCTGATAAATTAGTATCTCAAGGGCTGCCTAAACACATGATGGAAGTAGCAGTTAAAAAAAGCCAAGATATTCAAGCGGCTTACGAGTATTTAAAAAAGGCGGCGTAAAAAACCGTCTATCACTTTAGTTAACCGTGCATGCTGTTCTGGCGCATCGCGCAGGCCAAAGAGTTGGCGCTGGCGGTAATCAAATTTAGCATTTCGATTTACCCAGCGCTGGCGGTTTTTAAGGCTCATAAGTATATCGGTATTGTCATTTGCATAGTAAATATCAAGCAAGGCGGGGGTCACCAGCGATGTGGTTTGCGCTAAACCTTTATTGCGCTGTGTATTAGGTAAATAACTACTTAAGCTTATAAACGCATCTATTCGCGAGTCAGGAAAATCGGCATAGTATTCTAGCAATACTCCCGCACTGGTACCTTGTGCTATGACGACAATATTATTTGGCTCGCTCATCGCGTTTTGATAGAGCGCCTCATAACGCATTATTAAATTAGTTTTATAATTGCTTAGTACCTCATTACTCACCAAATCAATGGCATTAACAAAGTGTGGCTCTTGAGCCGTTGTAACAGCACCGTCGTTGTTACTTTGCGCCGTTTTTGTTGGATCTTCATTTTTCGCTTGCGTACTTGATTGGGCAGCTGCTTGTGCAGCCATGTTACTTGCTTGCCAATCTATATCGGGTACTGTCATGGCGTAGGTTGTGTAACCTAAATTAGTAAGCTCTTTTCGCAGGTAACTCATGCCAGCATTGCTGGTGGGGGTAGAATTCCAATCAGGGATGAGTAATACAATACCTCTAAAATCGCGGCTCATGTATTCGCTATACAAACTTAAAAACTCTGTATCACCAGCAAGTATGGGTTTAACTTCATCATTGGGTAGTAGACGTTTTATATCGCTATTTTCGATACTTGATAAAGAAGGTGGGGCTATATGCTCTGCAGCACTGGCATATGCGTTTAAGCATAACGCAGAGCAACAACATACACTTTGTAGCGTTTTTTTGATTAGCTGCGCAGATATCATAGTAAGCCCAAAACGTGAGTAATAACTAAGTATCGGCGCGATAAGGTAAAAGTTTAGTACTAACTTTGTGGGCTTTACCTATTAAAAGTCGGGCTCTACCTCAAAGGTCAGCACTTGCTCGGTCACGGGGTGTTTTAGTTGCAACATTTGCGCATGTAGTTGTAAACGTGGCGCCGCGGCTAGGGCCTCTTTATGGGCATAAAGTCTATCGCCCAGTATTGGGTGGCCAAGGCTTAGCATGTGCACGCGTAATTGGTGCGAGCGCCCCGTAATTGGCGTGAGCTCTACACGTGTTGCGCCCGCTTCTCGTGTAAGTATTTTAAAGTGGGTTAGCGAGGGCTTACCGTTTTCATAATCAACCATTTGCTTAGGGCGATTAGGCCAATCACAGATAAGTGGCAAATCAACCGATCCGGTATCTTGCTCAAGTTGGCCGTAAACACGTGCAATATAGCGTTTTGCAGTTTCACGTTCTTGAAACTGCATACTTAAATGCCTATGAGCTGCCTTATTCATAGCAAGGCAAAGTATGCCCGAGGTTGCCATATCTAGGCGGTGCACTATTTTAGCTGTAGGAAAAACACGGTTAACGCGATTAATTAAGCTATCGGCATGTTTTGGATCTTTACCTGGGACGGTTAAAAGTTCGCTGGGTTTATTAACGATGAGCAAGTCGTCATCTTGGTGCAGTATTGTTAAATACGGACTCATTGGGGGATTGTAATTAACTAACACGGCCGACCTCAGTAATTTTGCAGGGCGCTATTTTAGGGGAGCGAGAGCAAAGGCTCAAGGAAAAGATAAAAGTTTAATTGCGTATTTTTCATGCTGGAGTAAAACTGCACCAGCTTAAAGTTATAGGAACATATTATGGCAAGGCAAAGTATTTCACTTACTGAACAGAATGATTTATGGCTTCGTAATTACGTTGAAAACGTGGGGGGATTACACAAATAAAAGTGAATTGGTAAATGATTTAATTCGCCGTGCAAGAAGAGCAGAAGCAATAAATGGTAAGCTTGCTAACTCAGAAAAAAGCGGTTTTAGTGAACAATCGGCGTGCCGTTTGTGGCTCAGACAGCATTTTTTACAGAGTTACAGAAATAGATATTGAAATAATGGCTTTATTAGGTGGCCAAGATACTGATGAGTAATTGTAGAGGTGAATGTAAAAAGCACGGCCTGTAAACCGTGCTTTTTGAAGTGTAGTTTAGTTATATCTTGATCTAACTAACGGCTGATAGCTATAAACTAAACGCTCAAAAACCTTAGTGTGAAACTACGATTAAGCGTATCGCATCAAGTTTTAACTGGGCTTTTTCGATATGCGTTGTCAGCTCGCTGCGCTGCTTATCGAAGAAGGTAATTTCTTCTTGGCGAATATTAGGGTTAATTTGCTTAAGCGCTTCAAGGCGAGCTTGTTCTTCACCTAAGGTGCTTTGCATTTTTTCAAGTGACGCACTGCGAATAACCTCAAGCTGTTGCTGAGCCATCTCTTTTGCTGTGTTGATCATTGGGTGAACCGCACCTTGTAAAGCGCCTGCTAATTTACTTGCAGTTTGACGACCAACGGCTGAAAGCTGTTGGTTAAAGCTATCAAACGCCACGTTTTCGCCGAGGTTATTACTGGCTTTATCAAGTAATATGCGAATAGGCGTTGGCGGTAAAAAGCGACCTACTTGCAGGGCTTTTGGTGCCATAGCTTCGGCTACAAATATTAGCTCAACAAAAAAGGTACCTGGTGGTAATTTTTTGTTTTTAAGTAAAGCAACAGAGGCACTACCAAAGTCATCATCACAAATCATGTCCATTGTGCCTTGCACCATAGGATGATCCCAGCTAATAAAATGTACGTCTTCTTGCGAAAGGGCGGTATCGCGGTCAAAGGTAACCGTCATGCCATCTTCTTTTAAGCTTGGGAACGATGCACTTAGCATATGCTCTGTTGGCTTTAAAATAATGGTGTTTTCGCCTTTGTCTTCTTGGCTTACTCCAAATGTGTCGAATACGTTGATCATGTAACTTGGTAACTCAAATTGGTTATCAAGTGCTTCAATTTCTTCAACCAATGAATCGGCAGCGCCTTGGCCAGATGAATGCAGCTCTAATAAACGGTCACGGCCACTTTCCATTTGTTTGCGTAGCACGGCATTTTGCTTTGCTACTTGCTCAAGTAGAGGGTCGAGCTCTTCTTCATCACAATTATGGGCAGCAATGTAATCAAGTAGGTCTTCACTAAATTCTTTATACAATAGCTGGCCAGTGGTTGATGTGCTTTCAAATGCATCAAGGCCTTCGTTGTACCAACGCAGTAATACTTCTTGCGCTGTATTTTCAAAATACGGCACATGAATATTAACATCCTTTGTTTGCCCAATACGGTCTAATCGGCCGATACGTTGTTCAAGTAAGTCAGGGTTTAGTGGTAAATCAAATAACACTAAGTGATGCGAGAACTGGAAGTTACGTCCTTCTGAGCCAATCTCTGAACACAGCAGTATTTGTGCATTGTCGTATTCATCGGCAAAAAAGGCGGCTGCGCGGTCACGCTCTATAATCGACATGCCCTCGTGGAACACAGATGCTTTTATTGCTTCACGCTCACGCAAAATTTGCTCAAGGCTAATAGCGGTTTCGGCTTTGGCACAAATAAGCAGTACTTTTTCGTGCTTTAGGGTTTTAAGTGTTTCGATTAACCAATCTACACGTGGATCAAATGCGCCCCAGCTGGCACTTTCACCTTCAAACTCTTGAAAGATTTTCTCTGGAAACAGCGCGCGTTGTGCGCTTAACTCTGCACTTTGTATACCGCTCATGCTGCCAAGTACCGACATTGCTGTTTTATATTGCTTTGGCAGTGCCATTGGGTAAGCATGTAATTTACGGCTAGGGTAGCCATCAATTCCGCTGCGGCTGTTTCTAAACAAAATACGACCTGTGCCGTGGCGATCAAGCAGCATGTTAAGTATTTCTTTACGTGCCGGTAAATCACCTTGCTGAGCTTTTTCAAGCACATCAGTTATATCGGTTTCTTTTAATAGCTCAATGAGTGTGGCTTTGGCTGTATCATCAAGGGCTTGTGCTTGCAGTAGCTGATTTGCCGCTTCGGCAACGTCTTTGTAATTAGCTTCTTCTTCTTTGAATACGTCGTAGTCGTAAAATCTATCTGGGTCGAGCAATTGCAAGCGGGCAAAGTGGCTACGGTGACCAAGTTGATCAGGCGTTGCTGTTAATAGAATAAGACCCGGAATATCTTGGCTAAGCTCAGCCATGCGCTGATATTCGGTACTCGGCTTACCATTGTTAATACTCAGGTGGTGCGCTTCATCAACAACTAATAAATCCCAATCAGCAAGTGTTGCTTGTTCAAACCAGCGTTTTTTCTTGGTTAAAAACTCAAGGCTGGTAAGCACTAGCTGCTCGGTATCAAATACGTTTGGCGAGTCTGCAAAGGCTTCGTCGCAGCGCTCTTCATCAAAAATAGAAAAACGTAAATTGAAGCGGCGTAGCATTTCTACTAACCATTGATGTTGCAGGTTTTCTGGCACCACAATGAGTACACGGCTAGCACGGCCACTAATGATTTGTTGGTGTAAAATCATGCCAGCTTCGATGGTTTTACCAAGGCCTACTTCATCTGAGAGCAGTACCCGTGGGGCAAAACGTTTACCTACTTCTTGTGCAATATAAAGCTGATGCGGAATAAGGTTAGCGCGCTGGCCAATTAGGCCTTTAATAGGCGATTGCTGGCGCTCAAATTGGTGTTGCCATGTTTGGTAACGTAAGGTGTAGCGATCAAAGCGATCTACTTGGCCTGCAAATAAACGATCTTGCGGTTTATTAAACTTTATAAAATGATCTAAAAAGGTTTCTTTTAGCTTTGCTTCTTCGCCGGTATCAACGCGAGTACCTACGTAGCAAAGTAGTTCACCTTGCACTTCAATAGACTCTACTTCTAATTCCCATTCTTCAACGCTTTTGATCACATCACCTGGATTAAATGCCACACGGGTAACCGGTGCTTCTGCACTAGAATAAACACGGTTTTCACCACTGGCAGGAAATAAAATGCTGACCTGGCGGCCTTCAATGGCAACTACGGTGCCTAATCCTAAATCTGACTCTGTATCACTGATCCAACGCTGACCTAAGGAAAAATTCATGTATGTCTCGTCTATGAAGAAAAAGGCGGCTATGTTACCTGTTACATAACACCACTGCAAGGCGCTATTTGACTCACTTTTAATTAATTTTATAAGTGCGAATTAATCCCATTAACAGTGCTAACAAATGGCTCTTTTTTAGGTAAATAAAAACTATATCGTGTTTGTAATAAAACGGACTTTTATGACAAATAGACTAAACTTAGATTATGCCTTAGCAATTAAGTATTGCAGGTTTGAATTTAGGCCCGTTTTACTTAGTTATTTTGGTATAGCATAAAAATCATAAAACGTAAGGAAAGTGCTATGGAAAAAGCTTCGAACCTTGAAAGTAAAATGTATGTGCTAGACACCAATGTATTACTCCACGAACCCCTCGCTTATTTGTCTTTCCAAGAACATAACGTTGTCATTCCCATGACTGTTTTAGAAGAGCTTGACCACATTAAAGATAGAAAACACGACGTAAGCCGTGATGCACGAGTGGCTATTCGCGGCTTAGATGAGGTACTAAAAGACGCAACTCCAGAGCAAATGTTGCAGGGTGTTGCACTGCCTAGCAATAAAAAGGCAAATGCCAATTCAACCGGTACGCTCATTATTGTTAATGACCATCTTTTTGCAGATTCTATTTCTGGTTTACCGGGAGATGAAAACGATCACCGTATTATTAACTGCGCCGTGTATTTACAAAAACAGCACAGCGATTCAAAAATTGTATTGGTGACAAAAGATATAAACATGCGCCTTAAAGCAAAAGGTGCAGGCCTTAAATATGTTGAAGATTACCGTACCGACCAACTAATTGATGATATTGCTTTATTAACTAGCGGCTATAAAAAAATAGAGGGCGATTTTTGGCAGCACGTAGGGCAATGCGAAACACAGCAGCACGGCCGTGATACGTTTCATTATGTGGCTAAAAACTTAATTCCTGATGTGTTTTGCAATGAGTACATACTTGATGGCAGCGAGCACTTTGCTGCGCGGGTCAAATCTTACGATAACGAGCGTATTAAATTAAAAGATATTAGTGTTGAGCGTTTAATGCACCAGCAAGCATGGGGCGTAAAACCTAAAAATATTTACCAAGGTATGGCACTCGACGCCTTGCTTGACCCTAGTATTGAGCTGGTTATTTTAACCGGCCCAGCTGGGTGCGGTAAAACAGGTATTACTGCAAGCTTTTTTTCAATATTTGTGCAGACCTATCTACAGACCTTATTCTTACTGAATAAATTGAGTATTTATAACAGGCTAAGATCTAATCTCTCTAACATGTCATTAAGTGTGACTTAAAGAATAGAACCATTCATCAATAAATATAAATAACGGATTTAACCTGCAAGAGGCACAAACAAAAATAATAAAGCTAAGGTAAATCTAAAATGCTAATTAATGAAAATCGTTCTCAAAGGAGAACTAAAATGAATAATCCAAGTGAAAACAAAAACCCAAGAGTATTGGATACATCGGCACTAGTTCATGATCCAAAGTCACTTCTTGCGTACAGTGAAGACGTATACATCTGTCTAACAGTTCTAGAAGAATTAGATAACTTAAAAGAAAGAACTAACAAATCGGTTAGTGCTGATGCTCGTGTATGTATTCGTATGCTTGAAGATATAATAAATGGGCACAGTGCAGAAGAGATGGAAGCTGGTATTCCACTGCCTTCTACTGAAACAGCTAAACGAGGAAAACTGTTTATTGGAATTGATACCCAGCTCGATATGGCTAAAGAGTTAAAGCACGGTATTGGAAGTGACGCTGACAATAGAATAATTAACTATGCACTGTATCTTCAGAAGGACTTAGATAAAGACGTAATAATTGTTAGCCGTGACATTAATATGCGCTTGAAAGCTCGAACCGTAGGGGTCATGGCAGAAGACGTTGCCGTAGATAATCAAATATCAGATATTGATCTTTTATACACAGGGGTACAAGCCTTTAAAGGAGATCTTTTTGATCGAATTAAATCAGACAAAGACTTCAAGGTTTCAGGAGAAGTTTATACTTTCCCAATAAGTCTATTTAATGATGAAGTTCAGCCAAACATGTATTGGTACGATGAAGCTGGACACATTGGGCGAATTTCAGAAGTAACAGATACTGAGGTATTCACAAAGTTATTGCCTCGTAAACAAGAAAAAGTATGGGGCATTTTGCCTAAAAATCAGCGTCAGGCAGTAGCTTTAAGCCAATTAACAGATCCATATTATGACTTAAATATCATCCTTGGCCCTGCTGGCTCCGGAAAAACTTTTTTAGCAGTTGCTTCGGCGCTGCATCAAGTATTGGAGTTAAAAAAGTACAAAAAAATCGTTGTGGTGCGCTCCAGAGACTTTATGGACGATGATCCGGGGTTTTTACCCGGTGACCTGACAGAGAAATCAATGCCGTTATTAGCAGGTATAACAGATGCGCTTATATCAATGCATTCAGGTGATAACAATGAAGGTAATATTAGTGCAACTGTTGAGCATGTCATAGAGCGTGCCAATATAGAGTTTACTTCTATGGCTTATTTTCGAGGCAGGTCAATTGATGATGCTGTTTTAATTATTGATGAAGCACAAAATATGACCCGTGCTCAAATTAAAGGAATGCTTAGTCGTGGTGGCAAAAATTGTCGCACAATCGTGTTGGGCAACTTAGCCCAGATTGATGATAAGTTTGTAACACCTGCTTCTTCTGGTGCAAGTGCGGCTGTTAATGTGTATCGTCATTATGAAAAAGGATCAGTGCTAATTTTTGATGAAGTAGAGCGTAGTAGCTTGGCTGAATTCACTGAAAAGAATATGTAGGCATCAAACTACCATTCACATTTCCTTATAATATTGCGACAATAGCCACTGCTTTTTGCAGTGGCTTTTCAGAGAAGCCCGTTCCCACGAAAACAGGACGAAATGGATTTACTCTGAACTAAAAGATTAAATATTCACAAAAACTGAGTGACATAGGTGCGTGGCCTAGCATTGCCGTTTTTTGGTGTATTGATGTCTTTTAATAAAGAAGACCTGCTAGTAAATATAAAAAGGCAGGTAAAACGATTATCTAAATTATTAACTATTCCCCTTGGACAATCCCAAGAAGCCCTAGCTATTTGTCTTTACGGCTGTGACAGTTACAGCGATTTACTAGTAAAAATAAAAGCTGAATCCTTTGACAACCCATTGATAGCACTGTCTGCACTCTCACCAAACTCGGAAATATTTTTAGTAAAAATATTAGCTAGCCACCTAGATAGCATTATTGGAAATTTTGAAAAAAAATTTCCCGGCTCCAATATAAATGAAGAGATGGTCGTATCCCTATTTGGGCTTAGCTTTTCAGAGTTCAAACTCAAAATATCTACCTAAAGTTGTACAAATACGTAAGTTGTCATTTTGTTTTTTGGCGATATTATAAGATGAAGGCTGAACGGACAGCCTACGCCAACACATGTTTTTCGCCTTGAAAAACGTGAACAGTGAAGCGGAGCATCCGTAAAAATTTGGTTATTTGAACAATAAATAAAGCAATGTGTTGGTAGGCCATTGTTTATTGGAAAGTTGTTTGGAGAACTAAATGATCTCACTTTATCAATTAAAGAATAAGCTCAATAAATAAGCAAAAGAGTTTGCTGAGTTATTAGAGTTTCCTGATCTTTACGCCCAAGGCCTGTGGGCTAGAGGTGTTTATAACTGCCCTTATTTTTCTGATACCCATAAATATCTCTCTGAAGTATTTGAAAAGAAAAAGCTGGACTCAATTCTAAAGCACGATTCCCTGAAATATTTAATGATCAACGAATACGATGATCAAGAAATTATTGAATCGCTTCATAAAGAAATTGAGTCAATGGCAAACCGTATTGAAAGCCTGATGCTGGTAGATATCGAAACATTAGAGTTAGTTTCAGTGATATACCAAGTTTTAGGGTTGCCTGAAGATGCCAAGTTTATTGTAAATACAGGTGCAGACTTCCGCTTAGAGTGGCGACCATACTTTGATGCCTTTGATGATCCGTTGATAGTTCAATATGCAGATTTAAAAGTTCATGGTTGTTATTTCAGGCTAATCGCTTGCAAGTTTCCGTTTGAAGAGCTTTCCTTGGATGACATTAGAAAATACATGTACATCAATCATGTAAACCATAATGGTGAGTTTGAAGGCTGTATTTCTGAAGGAAATACATTTTCTAAGCATGTGCACTGGCTGGTGTTGACACTTGAATTATTCAGTAGCGGCAAAGTAAATAAGGCTCAGTTCAATCCAACAACCTTCAAAATCGAAGGTATGCGCTATTTGGTATATGGCTTCCCATTGATTCCTTCCTTTGTATCTGATTGGCACAAACCTGATTTATGTCTACGAGTCAAAAATCTAGATGGCGATCAGAAGTTCATTGTTCGTATCGAACAGCAAGATCTTGTTTTTTATGCGAGGCGCGTTGATACCAACTTTTTTAACACAATCGATTATGAAAAATACATTTCGTTGTATCAATCTAGTGTTCTGTCACATTTTGATGCTGACAACAATTTGCTTAAAGTTGATGGGGTTAAATATCTAAGTTTTTTTCGTCCTTTTTCTGTAGAAGATATGAAAGGAGTTCAAGCATGAGACCTAGAGTAAAACTAACCAACGCAAAACTTATCTCAATTCAATCTGATACAGAGGAAAAAGTTGAACGGGTGCTTTACGGCACATTTGCTGACGAAAATGAAAATGGTAAAGAAGGAGATGCTTTATTCACGATAAAGGTTTTGGAAATCAATGGTCTAGAAAGTAAGTGCTTTGGTGTTGACTTTTATATCTTAGATGCTGAATCTAAAGAGTTTGATGTAAATGCATTTGAGTTTAATTTAATGCATGAGTGTATGTATTCTCCTAATGAGTTATTAGAGCTGCGAGATATGCTCCCGGCTAGTTATTAGTAAGGGAATACGTTGGATAGAATATATTTAAAGGATGCCTACATAGTATCTGTTTACGACTATAAAGAATTTGAAAAAATATTTCTTGGCGAGTTTTTATCAGGGGGGGTTATTGAAGATGAAACATTCAGGTTTCGGCCATTTCAGCAAATCGTGACTTCAAAGATTGTTAGCAAATCTGCTGATGAAGATAAGTTAGAAATATACACACATAGTGGGAGTTGTTATGTGATTGATGCTGACCATAAGTTAATTGATATTTCATTTGTTGAACTGGTTGTTATGAGAGCAGGAGCTTATTCGGCAGATCGAGTTTTAGAAATGAGAGAGCAACTTAAGTCTCAAAATAAAAGCCATTGAATAGCGAAGATAAGAAGTCTGATGAGATTATTATTTGTCACTTACCTCTTTGAAAAATTTGACGATAATCAAATATTCATAAATGTTTATACAGCATCAATTGACTTAGTCAAAAATTTGCATTAGTATTAGAGATGTATATTTGTAAGAGAATTTTATGTCTAAAGCATTTTCAAAAGTCTTAGTAATGACGCTTATGCTGGTTGCCTTTGTAGGGCAAGCATTTGCGTATTCTGCTATGCCTTGCGAAATGTCATCAGGTTCTCACGAATCACACATGAACATGAACATGAACATGAACATGGATCATGGTGATATGAATAAAAGCAGTAATGGTCAATCAGAAGATTGTTGTGACGTTGAATGTATTTGTCCTGCAAATGCTTGCTCATCTACGACAGTCCTAAATTCCAGTATTGATTCGACAGATATTCAAATATTCAGTGAATCTGTAGCTGCTCTGCAATCTAAACAACCTCATTCAATTTCCACTTCCCTTTATCGTCCACCAATTTTTGCCTAATACAGGATTAGTGCGTCCAAATTTCTCGCACATGTAATTAATTTTTCTGTTAGTCAATATAGCGTCGTAGCGCTATAGATATTTTCCAGCGATGTCTGGGGGCAAAAATGATCAATAAGTATTTAAAAATAGCAGTAGTAATGCTGCTTTCACCTGCGTTTGCAAACGCCAACGAACATAACCATGCAGACAATCACGACGTAACACCTTTGGAGTTAATCGTTTATAAAACCCCTACTTGTGGGTGTTGTAAAAAATGGATAACTCATATTGAAGACAAAGGGATCGTTGCGCATTCCAAAGATTTCCGAAACATCGGCAACATCAAAACTAAGTATGGTATCAAACCTAATTACCGTTCATGCCACACGGCAGTGAGTAGAAATGGATTTGCCTTTGAAGGTCATATACCTGCTAAATTTATTCAGCAGTTCTTATCAGAAGAACATCCCAATGCGATTGGGCTTTCAGTTCCAGCAATGCCAGTTGGCTCTCCCGGTATGGAAGTCGATGACCGCTTTATGCCATACAACGTGTTAATTCTATTTAAAGATGGAACGAGCAAAGTCTATGCAAAAGTTAAGACATACGAGGAGCAATTCTAATGAAATTGAACTCTTCAAACCTTACTTCACTTTCAACTGCATTAATACTCGGCTTATCTGTATTCTCAGCTCAAGCTGAGAAAGTAGTGTCGCTTGAACAAGCTATCACCTTAGCTCAGCAAAATGATCCTTGGCTTCATGGTAGCCGATTGAAACAAAGTGCAGTTGAAAATAGAAGTATTGCTTCAGGTACTTTGCCTGATCCGAAAGTATCGCTAGGGATAATGAATTTACCAACAGATACTTGGGATTTAGATCAGGAAGGAATGACTCAGCTAAAGGTTGGCGTCTCTCAAATGTTTCCGAGAGGCGACAGTCTAGAGATCAAGAAAGACCAGTTACAAATTGAGTCCACGAAATTTCCACTGTTACGAGAGGATCGTAAAGCTAAGTTGAAAAGCCAAGTGTCACAACTTTGGTTAGATGCTTACTTAGCCCAACAAACTATTAAATTGATTGAAGATGATTGGTCTCTCTTTGAGCAGATGGCGGAAGTGGCTAAAGCTAGCTATTCAAACGTTGTTGGTAAAACTAGACAGCAAGATGTTATTCGTGCTCAGTTGGAAATCGTGCAGTTAGATGACAGATTAACTTCGCAAAAGCAGAAACTAGAAACGACAATCGCTCGTCTCAATGAGTGGCTTCATATTTACGATGCGGATCGTTTGAATGAATCATTCAACTTTGACGCGCAACCATTAGAGTTTAGGGTTTCTAAAAAGTTACCTGCAATTACTCTGAATAATCCAACAGTCCTAAAAGCATCTAATTACTCAAGAAATCTATTGGCTCAGGAGCTTTCGAATCACCCAGCCATACTTGCAATTGATATAAAACGCAAAGCTTCAGAAAAAGGAATTGAGTTAGCCAAACAGCAATATGAGCCGCAATGGGGTGTTAATGCTAGTTATGCCTATCGCGACAATATGCCCTCTGGTGATAGCCGAGCTGATTTATTTTCTGTTGGGGTAACGTTTGATTTACCCTTGTTTACCGAGAACAGACAAGATAAGCAAGTTGCAGCTTCTATTGCAGATTCAGAGACTATTAAAACCGAGAAACTATTACTGACAAAGCAAATGATCAGTGTTTTAGAAAAAGAACTAAGACAGCTTAAACGCTTATCAGATAGACAATCTATCTATCAAGAACAACTCCTTAAACAAACTCATGACCAAGCAGAAGCGTCATTGACAGCCTACACAAATGATGATGGCGATTTTGCCGAAGTTGTTCGAGCAAGAATTGCCGAATTAAATACCAGAATATCAGCTTTAAGAATTGATGTTGATGCACTTAAAACAGTTACTCGCATCAACTATTTCTTTGCGCATTCTCAATCTAAATCAAATGCTGAACATAAGCCATTGCACACTTCGCACAAAACTAATCAGCACTTATCCAATAAGCAATTTGGAGAAAAATAATGTCAACGAATACGAAAACAATTATTGCCGTCATTATTGGGGCAGCACTAGGTGCAGGAGCATTGAGCTTATATCAAGGTGCAGGCTCAAACAGTGATACTGATGAAGCTACATCAGCAGAGAAACAACCGCTGTATTGGGTTGCACCGATGGATTCTAATTACCGCCGGGACAAGCCCGGTAAGTCGCCTATGGGGATGGACCTAATTCCAGTGTATGAGGAAGGATCATCTGGTGATGACTTTGGCCCCGGAGCAGTAAAAATTGCGCCTCATGTAGTGAATAACCTTGGGGTTCGCACTGCACCTGTTGAACTGAAAAATATGCATACTGAAATCTCAACGGTAGGTTACGTTCAATATGATGAAGATAAGCTAATTCATATCCACCCACGGGTTGATGGCTGGATTGATAAACTTTACATCAAAGCAGCAGGTAACCCTGTAGAGAAAGGGCAGCCTCTTTATACACTATATTCTCCTCAGTTAGTTAACGCGCAAGAAGAACTGTTAATAGCGTTAAAGCGCAACAATAGTTCTTTAATTTCAGCAGCCAAAGATCGCCTAAAAGCGTTACAGCTTTCAGCAGACTTTGTTCAAAAGCTAGAAAAGACACGAAAGGTTCAGCAAACAATTACCTTTTATTCACCGCAAGCAGGTGTTGTCGATGGTTTGAAGGTTAGAGAAGGTTTTTATGTAAAGCCGGGAAACACCTTATTAAGCATTGGCCAGCTAGATCAAGTTTGGGTTGAAGCAGAAGTGTTTGAACGTGACGCAGCCTTAATTAAAAAAGGACTTCCTGTATCAATGACACTGGATTATTTACCCGGTGAGGACTGGGCTGGTGTCGTTGATTATGTTTATCCAACATTGAACAGTAAAACACGCACACTCCGAGTGAGATTGAAATTTGATAACACAGACTATCAATTAAAACCAAATATGTTTGCACAAGTCTCTATTCACGCTAATCAAGCTGATAGCACCATCCTCGTGCCTAAAGAAGCCGTTATTAGAACAGGTAAACAGGACAGAGTAGTACTTGCGTTAGGTGATGGGCAATTTAAATCTATTGAAGTGACTATTGGCCGGGTTGATATCGACAGCATCGAAATATTAGACGGCTTAAATGAAGATGACGTTGTGGTGACATCTGCCCAATTCTTGATTGATTCTGAATCAAGTAAAAGCTCTGACTTTAAACGAATGACTCATGATGAAGTGCCTAACTCTGTTTGGATGCAAGGGGATGTTAATAGTGTTATGGCAGGGCACCGCATGGTTAATATTTCACATGGCCCTGCTGAAGCTTGGGATTGGCCTGAAATGGTTATGGATTTTACTGTGGCTGAAAAAGTCGATATTGACTCATTAAAGTCAGGTCAATCTTTGCACTTTGAAGTGAGCAAAACCGAAGACGGTGGATATGAAATTACTGGAATTCATATCATGAGTGAGCCTGAAGTATCATCAGCAACAGTATCAGGTTTAATTAATGCGATTGATATTGATACACGGATTCTAAATATTAGCAGAGGCCCAATAGAGAAATGGGATAGACCTGCTGCGACGATGGATTTTATCGTCGCGGACAATATAGAAATGGTTGATTTCAATGTCGGTGATAATGTCACTTTCACTTTTGAGGTTAGAGATGACTTAGTTATCACTGACATTTCTCTTGAATCAGATGAACAACACGGCAAGGAAAATAAAGCTGCTGTTGATCATTCTAATCATTAAGTGGGAGAAAAATAATGATTGAATCAATTATTAGATGGTCTATCGGCAATCGTTTCTTTGTTTTGTTGATTACCTTAATTATCGCGTTTGGTGGTTTGTATTCATTACAAAAAACACCAGTAGATGCACTCCCCGATCTTTCTGATGTGCAGGTGATAATTAAGACGAGCTATCCGGGACAGGCACCACAAGTAGTGCAGGATCAAGTGACATTTCCTCTTACTACAGCGATGTTATCAGTGCCGGGGGCGCAAACTGTTCGTGGTTACTCATTTTTTGGTGATTCCTACGTCTACATTATTTTTGATGACGATACTGATTTGTATTGGGCTAGAAGCAGAGTACTTGAATACTTAAGCCAAGTAGCATCAAGCCTGCCTGATTCGGCAAAACCTCAATTAGGACCTGATGCAACAGGTGTGGGTTGGGTATACATTTACGCTTTAACAGATAAGTCTGGAAACCATGATCTAAGCCAATTAAGAAGCATTCAAGACTGGTTCTTAAAGTATGAACTACAAACTGTTCCGGGCGTGTCCGAAGTTGCCGCCGTTGGTGGTATGGTTAAGCAGTATCAAGTGCAAGTAGATCCTGATAAATTGAGAGCTTACGATATTCCTCTAAGTTTAATACAAATAGCCTTACAAAAAGGGAACAAAGAAACTGGCGCATCCGTTGTGGAAATGGCTGAAGCTGAATATATGGTTACCGCAACGGGGTATATTCAATCAGTTAGTGATATAGAGAAAATCCCACTTGGTATTAACGAACAAGGCACGCCATTGCGTATTGGTGATGTTGCTACCGTTAATTTAGGGCCTCAAATGCGCCGTGGTATCGCAGAGCTTAATGGTGAAGGCGAAGTTGTTGGTGGTGTTGTCGTTATGCGCTTTGGTGAAAACGCTCAACAAACCATAAACGGGGTAAAAGAAAAACTTGAATCGCTTAAATCTTCTCTACCAGAGGGGGTGGAGATTGTCCCTGTTTATGACAGATCGAAGTTAATAGATCGTGCTGTTGATAATCTTTGGAGCAAGTTGCTAGAGGAGCTTGCAGTCGTTGCTATTGTCTGTGTGGCTTTCCTATTTCATCTTCGCTCATCTATTGTGGCAGTTGTTACTCTGCCATTAGGTATCTTGGTGTCGTTCATTATCATGTATATGCAAGGCATCAATGCCAACATTATGTCTTTAGGCGGTATCGCTATTGCGATTGGTGCGATGACTGATGGTGCAATAGTGATGATTGAAAATATGCACAAGCATATGGAGAAAACACCACTAACAGATGAAAATCGCTGGCAAATTGTTGCTAAGGCTGCGAGTGAAGTAGGCCCTGCACTATTTTTTAGCTTACTGATCATTACAGTCTCATTCTTACCTGTATTTATCTTGGAAGCGCAAGAAGGAAGAATGTTCTCTCCGCTCGCCTATACAAAAACCTATGCAATGGCGGCATCAGCAGGTTTGGCGATCACATTGGTGCCTGTTTTGATGGGCTACTTTATTCGAGGCAAAGTTGTTTCTGAAAAGAAAAACCCGTTAAACCGATTATTGATTGCTATCTACATGCCTGTTTTAAAGCAAGTCATGAAGTTTCCAAAATCGACAATAGTAGCAGCAATATTAGTGACTATCGTTGGCTTTTGGCCTGTCGATAAAATTGGTAGTGAATTCATTCCGCCATTGGATGAAGGCGATCTCATGTATATGCCTACTACCTATCCCGGTATTTCAATTGGTAAAGCAAGGGAGTTATTGCAGCAAACAGACAAGCTTATTCGCACTGTGCCAGAAGTTGAAACTGTATTTGGTAAAGTAGGAAGAGCTGAAACTGCAACCGATCCTGCACCTTTAACCATGATTGAAACCTTTATTCAATTGAAGCCACAAGAGCAGTGGCGAGAGGGTGTGACTACTGAATCGTTAAAAGCTGAGTTTGATAAATTGGTTAAGTTTCCGGGCTTAACGAATGCTTGGGTTATGCCAATCAAGACCCGAATCGACATGTTAGCAACAGGCATAAAAACGCCTGTGGGTATTAAAGTCGCCGGACCAGAGCTTGATGTGATTCAGGAAATCGGCCAACAAATAGAGCAAATTTTACCCGAAGTTACAGGCACAGCATCAGTTTACTCAGAGCGAGTTGCAGGTGGACGATATATCAAGGTTGATATTTCACGCGATAAGGCAAGTCGCTTTGGGTTAAACATCGAAGATGTTCAACAAGTGGTTTCTACAGCTATTGGTGGTATGAACGTTACCCAAACGGTAGAAGGTCAAGAGCGTTACCCTGTTAACTTACGCTATCCGCAAGACTATCGAGACTCTCCTGAGCAGCTATCACGATTACCTGTTGTAACACCAAGTGGTCAACGCATTGCACTAGGTGATGTCGCAGATATTCGAGTTGAGAACGGTCCGCCGGGAATTAAGAGTGAAAATGCTCGTTTAAATGGCTGGACGTTTATCGATATAGACGGTGTTGACGTAGGTACTTATGTTGAAAGTGCAAAAATACACTTGGCTAATAATCTAAAACTACCAGCAGGTTATTCAATTACTTGGGCTGGGCAATACGAATATATGGAAAGAGCGAAAGAAAAGCTCACCTATGTATTGCCTTTAACACTCGCCATTATTGTTATTCTACTTTACTTAAACTTCAGAGCGTTTAGTGAGGTGGCTATCATTATCGTTACCTTGCCGATGGCAATGATCGGTGGCTTATGGTTGATGTATCTAGAAGGGTTTAATTTCTCAGTAGCTGTTGGTGTGGGCTTTATCGCTCTAGCTGGTGTTGCGGTTGAGATTGGCGTGATAATGCTGGTTTATCTCAATCAAGCACTTGCTGAGCTTAAGGAAAAAGCGGTGGAGCGAGCAGAACTCATCTCAGATGATGCATATCAAGATGCATTATTGCACGGTGCTGGCTTACGAGTTCGTCCAGTAATGATGACGGTAGCTACAATCATTATAGGTTTAATGCCTATTTTATATGGTACTGGTACAGGTTCTGAGGTCATGAGCCGCATTGCTGCTCCTATGGTAGGCGGAATGACAAGCGCTGTGCTGCTCACGCTTATTGTACTCCCTGCAATTTACTCAATCATTAAAAAGCCTGAAGTAAATGCCTTTAACAAAGAGCTTTCTAACGTGGAGCCTGAGAATAATGCTTAGCACGGCTAGAAAATATCACAAATGGCTAATGGCATTTGTCGGAATACAATTCCTCTTCTGGTCTATTACAGGCGTGTATATGGTGACTATGGATATTCACTATATACACGGCGAAACCTTGGCTAAGAGTGAGGAAGCCAAAATAGATTTAGCAAGTATGGATTACTCCATTGTAAAGCTAGCTGCGGATTATCCTAAAGCTAGCCAAGTTACACTTACTCAAAGTATGGGCCGTCCTTTGTATTCTTTTATTAATGGAGAAAATGGAAAAGTAGCAATAGATGCTAAAACTGGAGCTGTTCAGGCCCTTGTAGATGAAATCAAGGCTAAAGAAATCGCACAATACCATTATGCGCTGAATCATCAAATCGACAGCGTAAGGTTGATTAAGTCAGCGACAAACTTGCCTGCTGAGTTGTCCCCAAGGCATTTACCTGTTTGGAGAGTGACGTTTGAGCAATTCTCCACACCGACATTTTATATAAGTCAACAAACAGGATCACTTGTTGCCAAGCGTCATGATTACTGGCGATTGTTTGATTGGATGTGGCGTTTTCACATTATGGATTACGATGATGGAGAAAACGTATCTAACTGGTTTTTGTTCTTGGTCGCAACTCTAGGTCTAATGGGCGCAATTACTGGCGCTGTATTGACTTATTACCGAGTGCTTTCCCCAAATAAAAAGGGAGTCATTTGATGCGACTATTTAAGTTAAATACAACGATACACAAGTGGCTTTCTTTATTTGTTGGTTTACAACTGCTTATTTGGTTGGGAACGGGCCTTTACTTCAATTTGATGGATCACAGTAAAGCCAGTGGTAATGAACTTAGAGTTCATTCTCATCATGAAGGTAGCATTACAGGCTTTGACCTATTCCCTATTAAAGAGATTACTAGTAATGCTCCGCAGGAAGTAAACCTTATATGGGTTTTACATCAGCCTTACTATCATTTTGTGTTCGATAAGGGGCAGCATAGCTATCAAGAACGCCACTCAAAGCTATTTGATGCTGTAACAGGAAAGCCATTTAATTTGTCTGAAGAACAAGTACTAACTTTGGCAAAAAACTCCTACTCAGGACAGGGTAAGTTAACTACTCCAGTGTTATCTCAACCTCCGTTTTCTGATCACGTAAGGCAGCAAAATCCTATGTGGCAAGTTGCCGTTGAGGATGAGAACAATACAACTATTTATTTAGATAGTATTACAGGTCAAGTACTTCGCCATGCCAATGATGATTTCAGATTGAAAGATCTGATGATGAAGCTTCACTTTATGGACTATGGCAATTCTGGAGGATTTAACCATTGGTTGATCATTGCATTTGCTTTTGCAACGCTATTCCTTTCAATTACTGGTGTTACTTGGCTGATACAACAGTATCGAAGTGGTTTACTGAAGCTAGGTTGGGGCACTAACAAGCAAAAAGTGGCAGTGACGTTTTCCAATGAAAATACTATTACTGACATCTCAGCAGTTGGTCGCTCAACTGTACTAGAAGGGCTAGCTAGTTCACATGTATACCTTCCTTCAGGTTGCGGTGGTGGCGGTACTTGTGGCAAATGCGTGTTCTTAAGTTCAACTAAATTACCTATCACACTATCTGAACAGGAACATTTATCTCAGGAGCAACTTAAGGAAGGTTATCGGCTTGGATGTCAGCATAGGTTCTCTGAAATTAGTTCGATTGAAGTTAATACTGATCGCAATATTGAAAATCATGAGCTAGTTGTGGTTGCGACTAATTTCATTACTCCTTTTATCAAGGAAGTGAAATTTAAGCTGAAATCAGGCAAACAGTTGGCATTTAAAGCTGGTGCATATATGCAATTTGATGTGCCAGCAGGGATGAATAGCTTACGTCCAGATGATATGCCAGAGTGCTATGAAAAATACTGGGATAGCTACTATCATGGAAAATTTTCTCATAACGGTGCAACTCGCCACTACTCATTAGTTAACTTTGACGAGGAGTCTGATGAGTTAATGTTTAATATCCGTTGGCAGACCGCAAAGAATGGTTTTAAAGCAGGAATAGGTTCAAGTTATTTAGGTTCACTCCAAGTAGGTGAAACGATAACTGCAAAAGGCCCTTTTTCTGATTTTTATGCCACTTCAAATAAAAAAGTTAGTCGCGTGTTTATTGGTGCGGGTTCAGGACTTGCACCACTGAGGTCTATTATTTTTGAACAGTTGAAAAAGCATAAAGATAAAAGTGGTTTGACTCTTATCTATGGTGCGCGAACTGAAGATGACTTGCTATACCATAATGAATTGAAGTCACTGAGTGAGAAGCATAAAAACTTCTCTTATATTCCTACTCTTTCTAATCCTTCAGAAGAATGGCAAGGGCACTCAGGCTATGTTCAAAAAGTACTTCTGCCGTATATGAACCAAAAATCAGAACTGCTTTTGGCTGAGTTTTACTTGTGCGGTCCAGAAGCAATGATGAGTGAAGTGGAAAAAATAATTACAGATGCTGGGATTCCAAGTAATCAAATTTTCAAAGATAAATTTAGTCGTTAATCCATTAAATAAATAGAGGTATATATGAAAACATTAATTAAACTTTTAACCATAATCAGTGTTGTTTTTAGTAGTGCAGTATTTGCACATGTGCATCTTGAAAAAAGCGTGCCTGCTGATAATGCAATGCTAATGAATACTCCAGAAGAGTTAACTTTGGTGTTCACCAAGGAGGTACGGGTTGTAAAAGTTTCATTGGCCAATAAACAAGGCGAAGAATTTAAATTTGGATTCGAGCCTTCTAAAGTCGCTACTAGCAAATTTACATGGAAACTACCTAAATTAGCTCCTGCAAACTATGCTGTGGATGTAACCTTCTTAGGTAACGATGGTCATAAAATGAAACATAGCTTCGGCTTTATGGTTCACTAAAATAGGCGGTGTGATTGATATGGAAATGTATATCTGGAATACAGTCATTGTACTGTCAAAAATTGTATTTTACATCGGCTTTGCCTGTATTGCTGGTTATACATTTTTCAGGCAAATATTTGAGAATAATGAATCTCATACTAATGCTGTAATAGCGAATTTAACGTGGACAAGAACTTATATAGTTATGGCTTTGATCGCTAATATTACTTGGTTCTTTGCCAGTACTGGTGCAATGGCAGAAGAGGGAATTCAGGGGGCGATAGACGCTGATATATTGGCTATTATGTGGGACTCCTCTGTCGGCACTGGAGCTTTGCTTCGAGCGCTTGGGCTAGTTACCGCAATAATCGCTTTAGCTTTAAGGTTCAAACTCGCTGTGAACTCGTACTTAAAACAAAGCGCTTTAATGTTGAGTTTATTAATCCTTGCATACTCATTCACGTTACTGGGTCATATTTCTGAGTTAGGCACAATTGAAAAAGGCTTGCTTATTTTGCATGTGCTCGTTATGGCATGGTGGTTTGGGGCGTTATTGCCACTAAAACAGGCTTGCCAAAAGCTAGATTATGTAGAACTTCATTTACTGATGGAAAACTTTGGTAAACAAGCAAGTATTGCCGTGAGTTTATTGTTAATTGCTGGCCTATGGTTAGCTATTCAATTAGTCGGTAGTGTTGAAGCACTGTTGATTTCAAGTTACGGGCAAACTTTGTTATTTAAGCTGTTTCTCGTTGTTTCCATATTGGCTATCGCCGCTAAGCATAAACTAAAACTTGTTCCACAACTTAAAAACAATGATGGCAGAGAAGCCCTATCTAAGTCTATCACGATAGAAATGATAGTTGCTCTCGCCATTTTAACCGTTACGGCTGGGCTTACTAGTGTTGTTGGCCCAGCATATTAAAACCTAAAAAAGAGAATCAAAATGAAAATAATAAATGTATTACTTGTTTTATCAATGATGTTTAGTTTCGCGGCAAACGCTCACGGAGATAAACACAAAGGCAAAGGATTATTTAAAGGGATAGATACGCCTGCTGCAAAGGTAGTGTTGGCGTTCCACGAGGCACTTGAAACTGGCAATAAGAAACAAGCTAGAGCGCAGTTAGCGGATGATGTCACCATTTATGAGGGCGGTCGTGTTGAAAGAAGTGCTGATGAATATGCCCATCACCATATGCTGTCGGATATGAAATATCTAGCTTCTATGAAGAGCGAAACGCTTGAACATCAAGTGACGATACTTGGAAATACCGCTATCTCTGCCTCGCGTAGTCAAACTAAAGGTACTTACAATGGTGAAGAACGTGATTATCAAGGGATGGAAACGATGGTGCTGGAAAAACAAAATGGTGAATGGAAAATTAAGCATATTCATTGGTCACACTAATTTATTGGTCAAACCTCGGAGAGTAAAATGAGAATTAAAGATCCATTACATCAAATTTCTACACCGCGTAGACGCTTTGTACAAGGTTTAGCTGCTGGCGGTATATTAGCTGCTTTTCCAAGTGTTCTTCATGCAGCTTCATCTTTAGTGGCTGGAACAATAACAGGTACTGTGCCCGAACTAAGTGGAGAAATAATAGATCTGGTGATAGATGAGTCACCCGTAAACTTCACAGGTGTTGTAAGAATGGCTACAACAATCAATGGCTCAATACCAGCTCCTACCTTGCGCCTCAGAGAAGGTGATGACGTTACTATCAGGGTAACTAATAAATTATCAGTGCCGAGTTCAATTCATTGGCATGGGATCATTCTTCCGTATCAAATGGATGGCGTACCGGGTATTAGCTTTAAAGGTATAATGCCGGGTGAAACCTTTGTTTATAAATTTAAGCTGCAACAAAGCGGCACATATTGGTATCACTCACACAGTGGCTTTCAAGAAATGACAGGTATGTACGGCGCATTAATTATTGAGCCAAGAGAAAAGGATATTATTAGTGCTGACAATGAGCATGTTATCCAATTGTCTGATTGGACTGATGATGACCCAATGGATTTGTTCCGCAAGTTAAAAGTACAGAGCGATGTATTTAACTTTAATCAACCTACTGTTCCAGAGTTTTTTGATGACATTTCAAATAGCAGCGTTTCAAATGCGCTACAACGCCGGGAAATGTGGAATAAAATGAGAATGAACCCTACAGATCTTGCAGACTTATCAGCATCTGCAATGACTTTTTTAATGAATGGTTGTGCGCCTTTGACAAACTGGCGTGGAATGTTTAAAGTTGGAGAAAAAGTAAGACTTAGGTTTATTAATGGCTCAAGCAATACTTTTTTTGACGTTCGTATTCCCGAACTAAAACTAACAGTTGTACAAGCTGATGGGCAAAACGTTGAACCAGTGACAGTAGATGAATTTAGATTCGGCCCTGGTGAGACCTACGACGTAATTGTTGAGCCTAAAAATGATGCCTATACGATTTTTGCTCAAAGTATGGATCGCTCTGGTTACGCAAAAGGAACTTTATCAAGCTCGC
>NZ_JAQREL010000021.1:0-58246 GCF_028599255.1 Pseudoalteromonas sp. Angola-7 | reverse complement strand
ATATTGTTAAAGAACGTTGCGACGTTGTCGCTAGGGATGCGTATAATACATCCTTTATTTTTCGAGTCAACACTTAATTTTAAACTTTCTTTTTAGAAGATTTAAAACCGAAGTTTTACTTAACTCTCTGAGCCGTTGTGCCTTGCTATGCTTCAGCGTTTCCCGTCTCAGTGGGGTCGCATTATAGGGAGATTCGAGCGGGGGTCAATGTTTTATTTCAGCTTTTTGACAAATAAATGAATTTAGTATGAAACGCATACAAATAAAGGCCTACAGGCTGATTTTAGATTAAAAAATGCGCATGTTAAGTCGCTATTTTACAGCTAATATTTGCGCGTTAGAAAAAGCAGTACATTTAGTAATCGCTGTACTGCTTTGTTGGTTTTAATTTACTGCAATTTGCCATACAGCTATAGAACCTGAGATCTCATTACCGATTATAAGCAGTGGCTCGCCTGTCGCACTTTGTTCGGCAGGTACAAACACCATGCCTTCGGGTGCAAGGTCGCCGGTTATATCTGCCCCTTCTATTACACCACGGTTATAAAAGTAATCTTCAAATTGCACATCGTAAGGGTTGGTAATATCGTAAACCATAATCCCGCCCATGCGCTCAAGACCTATAAAGGCAAAAGTGCGTTCGTCTATCGTACCTATTGTTAGCGCTTCGGGTTCTGCGCCTTTATCATCTGAGCGTGTGTCACCTTCGTTTTCATCTTCATTGTTATTAAAGGCTTCACCATGAACCGATGCGGTAATACGACCTATGTCATCGCCTGAGTCAAATACCACCAGCCCATTACTGTCCCAAATAGTAAATGAGCGTGCACCATAGGCATAAAGCGATTCGTATTGATCGTCGTCATTCGTATTACCTTTTACAGTGCTTACTTTCAAGCGGCCTATATCGTCATCGTCGTTATTTAAGTAATCAAAATTAGCTGCAAGCGTTAAATCTTCAACACGGCTTTCATCTATATAGGCAAGACAGCCATCATCTTCATCGTAATCTAGGCCGCCCTTTGCTGCGCAGTCTGCTTCATCTGTTACATCAAAGAAGTACTCGCGTGCATCACCTTCATTTGCCGATACTATAAAATTTGCGCCTTTCCAGCTAAAGCTTGAGATAGTATCTGGCTGATACATACCATAAAGCCCTGGGTACGATTTAAAATTAACACCGCCGTCTTTATCTGATGCATCTATTTGTAAATTTGACCAGTCTTTAAAGCCTAGCGCTTTTAGCTCTACGCTATTATCTTCTAGGTTAATAATAGCGAGACCGTTATTTTCTTGAATTGATACGTAGGCATATTTGTTATCTTTAGAAATGCTGACGTACTCAGGCTCTAAATCCATAGCTACTGTCGTATTTATTACATTTCCGTTAATAGTGCGCCCTGTAGGGTTAGCAAACACAAATCCATCAGACTCAAGTTCAGCTTGCTGACTATTGTAAGTAGTAAAGTCAATATTAGTTGCCGTATCAGCTACTACACCTTCTACTATATTAATTATGCTTACAGAGCCTTCTGGGTCGATACTGTAATCGCCATTAGGTTCACCTTCATTGGCTACAACTACTTTTGTACCGTCGTGGTTAAAAGTCACCATGTCTGGTAAAAAGCCCGCTGGTACATTTTTTATGAATGCGGGTGCATCGCCGCTTATGTCGTAAAATGCAATTTGACCCGCTTCGCCCACATTTTTAGCAGCCATAGCCACAGCTAGCATTTGGTTGTTTTCATCTATTGCTATGCTGTTTGCATCGCCTGGGGTGTTGTCGTTTAAGGTAAGGGTAATGGTTGATGTTAGGTTAGTTGCACTCACTATCCCTTCGTTATCTTGAACAAGGGCCGCCGTATCAAAGGTGTCGGCGGGTATAATATTCACTACTGCTTCATCACCAGAACTATTAATGGCGTATATCCACTTTTTAGATGCTTGATAAGCGACTATTTCGGCTGCACCTTCGGGGCTTTGGGCATTAAGTACAGCGCGGCCTACTAAACTTATATTTAACGCAGAGTTTGCATTAGTGCCGTTAGTACCATTTTGACCCGCTGTGCCTTGCTCCCCTTGGATACCTTGCGTGCCGTCTTGGCCGTCATCTCCATCTAGTGAGCAACCCGTTAATATTGATATGAGTGAAAGTGCTATAAGTGACCTTTTTAACATTGTTATTTTCCTTAGTGTGGTATTGAACAAAATAACAACACACAGGTATGACAAAGCTATGGCACTTTTATTTTCATTAGATTTCGGCAATAAAAAAGCGAGTGTTAAACTCGCTTGAAGCTAAGGAGTAGCTTATTACCCATGAAAGCAGCTTTGTAGCTAAAAGCTATTAATTTCGAGTTTCTTTTATAAACTCTTTTAGCTCATCAACCGAAGGCTCAATACCTTGTTGGTTTTTTTGCTCGAACCAATCGGCTAGATCACTGATTATGACAGAGCCATCTTGTAAGCATAACTCATCGTTTTTTAGCCAAACATCAGGCGATCGAAGTGAGGGTTCAGTATACCAACTACAATAAGTGTAACCTCTGCTTTTTAAATTAGCCTCTATAACGAGATTCGTCGGGATTGATAGAATTAATAAAACAATTAAACCTACAACTGCAGTTTTAAATGCATTAATTAAAGTTAGCTTTATATCAAACCCCAAAAAGCGCTGTAAAGTCGATAAAAACGTTAGAAATAAGCAAGGCAATAATAAAAAAGATAATAGTATGGTGGCCTGCTCTTTGATAAAAAATTGAGGCTGACTAACTAAAAATATAGTTTCCACTTCGGAAAAAAAGTTTAAGGCTATTTTGTAGCACAGTCCTCCACTAATAATTAACAAGAAAAAAACAGATGCTAATTCCTTCATATTTGCAAAAGATAACTTCTTATCTGCTTTTTTCCATTCTAAAAACTTCAAAAGTTATAAGACCTATTTTTTTTAAACATAGGAACCCCAAAAAACTCATGTAAAAATTCATTTGGATTTTCTTTATATTCGTTATTAATTTTCTGCGCTCCAGCCCTAATTTTAACTACATCACTTTGTATCTTATTTTCAATATTTCTTAACTCTTCAGAAAGTACTTTTACATAACCACTGGTATCCGAAAATGCAATTGAAAAAGCCACCCCAACGACTACAACAACCAACAAGGGCACTAATACTGTACCAGCAATTATTGTTGCTAAACCTGCTGATGCTGATGATGCAACACCTAATATTGTACTAGTAGTCACAATAGCAGCTCCAACTACAGCCATGTCTACGGCTACACCTGCTACTAAGTCATGCCATGTTTTTTGATCGTTTAATAAATAGTCTGTAGCATGAAATGTCACTGAAATTACTAGAGTAAGCACAAACCCACCCTTCATAGCTTTTGCAGCTTCTAATTTACCGACACCGATAGTAAAAAGTTTGGGGTTGCTTGCTAAATAACGAGTACCCGTTAAATGAGCTTTGATACCGGGGTAAGAGGACATTATAATAGCGGGGGAACCATTATAAACTTTAATTTTAAACTTACCGAAAACATTACCTTGGCGGTGCATTGCAACCGCTATAATGGCTAATGCCTTCACATCATTAAATAAAGGATAGAGTCCACCTCCAGTCTTTAACTGATCTTTAATTCGTTTCCATTTACTTGATAGTGAATTATGCTCTTCCAGTAACTCATCAAGCCAATCAACCACTTCTGAACGAGATTTACCTTGCTTCATCTTTACAGAAATAATGTAGTCTACAAACTCTGCTGAGTTCATTTGGATAAGCGTGTGATTATTACCTGATAGTATGTTTTTGATTTGATTTTGGCGCTGCCTTTCGGCGACAGCACGACGAGCATATGCAGACATAAGACTTCCTTGAGTGTAATTTTTAATCCGTTAACTATAAGTTTAAATAATAGTCAAAATTTAAGCAATAAAAAAGCGAGTGTTAAACTCGCTGTAATTATTTAATAAGTAATGATCGTTGCTATTTTTTAACCGGGCGTTTCCAGCCCGTTAAATTACGCTGTTTAGAGCGTGCTATTGCAAGTTGTTCATCTTCAACGGTACTGGTGATCACAGAGCCTGCACCTACAGTTGCTGTTGTACCAATGTGTACTGGGGCAACAAGCGATGAGTTAGAACCAATAAAGGCGTTATCACCAATAATGGTTTTTGCTTTATTAACTCCATCGTAGTTACAGGTAATAGTGCCTGCGCCTATATTCACTTTTTCACCAATTTCAGCGTCGCCTAAGTAACTTAAGTGGTTTGCTTTAGAGCCTTTACCTAAGCGGGTTTTTTTAATCTCTACAAAGTTACCAATGTGCGAGTCTTCTTCCATTACCGCACCTGGGCGTAGGCGTGCATAAGGCCCCAGCGTACATTTAGCCGCTACGCTTGCATCTTCAATTAGGGTATTCGCTTTTATTACAACGTTATCGCCTATGGTACAGTTTTTAAGTACGCAGTTAGGGCCAATTTGTACGTTATTGCCAAGGGTTACATTACCTTCAAAAATAACGTTTATATCAATTAATACGTCTTCGCCTGTTTTAACATTGCCACGTACATCAATACGAGCAGGGTCGGCGAGGGTGGCACCATTTAACATTAGCTCTTCTGCTTGCCATGCTTGATAAGCACGCTCTAGGCCTGCAAGTTGTACGCGGTTGTTTGCGCCTTCTACTTCCATTGCATGATCGGGCTGTGCTGAGGTGATTTCTACACCTTCACTGTGCGCCATAGCAACGATATCTGTAAGGTAGTATTCGCCTTGCGCATTATTGTTAGATAGATTGCCTAACCATGTTTTTAAAAGCTTGCCGTTAACCGCCATAATGCCGGTGTTTACTTCGCTGATAAGTAGCTGCTCAGCGCTTGCATCTTTTTGCTCAATAATACCTACAAGCTTGCCCTCTTCTCGTAGCATACGGCCATAGCCATTTGGGTTAACCAAATTAACTGTTAATACCGCCAAACCATTTTTAGGTGTTGCGGCTAGTAAGCGCTCAAGTGTTGATTGCTTTGTAAGGGGTACATCGCCGTATAAAACAAGCACAGTGTCGTCATCATTAATATGAGGGCTTGCTTGTGCTACTGCGTGGCCAGTACCAAGTTGTTCTGCTTGCAGTACCCAGTTTACGTCGTTATCGGCAAGTTGTTGTTGTAATAGTCCGCCGCCATGCCCGTAAACTAAATTAGTGGTGGTTGCACCAAGTGCCTTTGCGTTATCTATAACATGCTGCACCATAGGTTTACCTGCCACTTTATGCAGTACTTTTGGTAGAGCAGAGCGCATACGAGTACCTTTACCCGCAGCAAGAATTACTGTTGTTAGAGCCATTAAAACAATTTCCTTTTTCCGTTGTTTTAGTGAGGAGTTAATGAAAGTAGCTTAACTAGATTACGCATGTCACTCCATGTATACATACTCAGCGGTATTATAAAAAATAATGACTGAATCTATGATAAACAAACTATTCATAATAATTACACTTATTGTAACCAGCTTTGCTAACCGATATAAGTGTAAAGCCAAATTACAGGCACAAAAAAGCCCACATAACGTGGGCTTTTAAAAACCGGATAGGCTTACTTTTTACGTAATTGCTGTATTACGCGAAGTTGTGCAATAGCTTCTGCTAGTTGCATAGCTGCTTTTTGATAATCAAATTCAGCTGCTGACGCATTAGCCATTTGGCTTTCTGCGTCACGCTTAGCTTGCTCTGCGGCTTGCTCGTCTAGGTCTTCACCACGAACAGCTGTATCAGCAAGTACGGTTACTATGTTCGGTTGAACTTCTAGTGTACCGCCAGCAATATAGATCAGTTCTTCTTCACCATGTTGCTTAACTAAACGTACCATACCAGGTTTAAGGGCAGTTAGTAGTGGGGCGTGACCGGCATTAACACCAAGCTCACCTTCACTACCAGATACTTGAATCGATTCAACTAGACCAGAGAACAAGCTCTGCTCTGCGCTTACTACGTCAAGATGTACAGTCATAGCTGCCATACTACCCTCCTAATTACATGCTTTTAGCTTTTTCTTGAGCTTCTTCGATAGAGCCAACCATGTAGAACGCTTGCTCTGGAAGGTCATCAAATTCACCGCTTAGAATGCCTTTAAAGCCAGCAATTGTGTCTTTTAGTGAAACGTATTTACCTGGCGCACCTGTAAATACCTCTGCCACGAAGAATGGCTGAGATAGGAAACGCTGGATTTTACGTGCACGAGATACAAGTTGCTTATCTTCGTCAGAAAGCTCGTCCATACCTAGGATAGCAATGATGTCTTTAAGTTCTTTGTAACGCTGAAGAACTGTTTGAACGCCACGTGCTGTATCGTAGTGCTCTTGACCAATTACTAATGGGTCAAGTTGACGTGAAGATGAATCAAGTGGGTCTACCGCTGGGTAGATACCAAGTGATGCGATATCACGTGAAAGTACGACTGTTGCATCTAAGTGAGCAAAGGTAGTTGCTGGAGATGGATCCGTTAAATCATCCGCAGGTACGTATACCGCTTGGATTGATGTAATTGAACCTGTCTTCGTTGAAGCGATACGCTCTTGAAGTACACCCATTTCTTCAGCAAGTGTAGGCTGGTAACCTACCGCTGATGGCATACGACCAAGAAGTGCAGATACTTCTGTACCAGCAAGCGTGTAACGGTAGATGTTATCTACGAAGAAAAGTACATCGCGACCTTCGTCACGGAACTTCTCAGCCATAGTAAGACCAGTTAACGCTACGCGTAAACGGTTACCAGGAGGCTCGTTCATCTGACCGTATACAAGCGATACTTTATCAAGTACGTTTGAATCGTTCATCTCATGGTAGAAATCGTTACCCTCACGAGTACGCTCACCAACACCTGCGAATACTGAGTAGCCGCTATGCTCGATTGCGATGTTACGGATAAGTTCCATCATGTTTACGGTTTTACCTACACCGGCACCACCGAATAAACCAACTTTACCACCTTTAGCAAATGGACATACAAGGTCGATTACCTTGATACCAGTTTCTAAAAGTTCTACTGAACTTGATTGCTCTTCGTATGAAGGCGCTGCACGGTGAATAGACATACGGTCTTCTTCGCCGATTGGGCCAGCTTCATCGATTGGCTCACCAAGTACGTTCATAATACGACCAAGCGTTGCTTTACCAACTGGAACTTGAATCGCTTCACCTGTATTTTCTACCGCTGCGCCACGACGTAAACCGTCAGTAGTACCTAGTGCGATAGTACGAACAACACCGCCACCTAGCTGTTGTTGAACTTCTAAAGTCAAACCAGCTAAATCGCCATCTGTTACTTTTAGCGCGTCATATACGGCTGGCACGTTGTCTTGAGAAAACTCAATATCCACAACGGCACCGATAATTTGGACGACCTTACCTAAACTCATGTCTATTCCTCTCGTTAATCTTTGCCTGAAGCATTAAACTGCGGCTGAACCAGAAACAATCTCACTAATTTCTTGTGTGATTGCCGCTTGGCGGGCCTTGTTATAAACAAGCTGTAACTCATCCATAAGGTCGCCGGCATTATCTGTTGCAGCTTTCATTGCAACCATACGGGCAGCCTGTTCAGAGGCAGCGTTCTCAACCACACCTTGGTATACCTGAGACTCAACAAAGCGTACAAGCAAAGACTCTAATATAGCGTCTGGGCCTGGCTCGTATAAGTAGTCCCATGTGTGGGCAGATACTTCTTCTTCAGCTTTTGGCAAAGGGAGTAACTGGTCAATTGTTGGTTCTTGCTTCATGGTATTAACGAAGTTGTTATATACCAGGAATAAACGGTCAATTTTACCTTCAGAGAATGCATCTAGCATAATTTTTACAGGACCAATTACGTCTTGTACTGAAGGCTTATCTCCAAGGCCTGCTTTTTTAGCAAGCACTTGACCGCCAAAACGTTGAAAGAAGCTAGCTGCTTTGCTACCTAAAGTTGCAAACTCAGCGTCCACACCTTTTTCTTTCCACGCTTTAATGTCTAATGCAACTTTTTTAAACTCATTTGAGTTTAAGCCGCCACATAGACCACGGTCTGTAGAGATAACAATATAACCAACTCGTTTTACTTCACGTTCTTCTAAGAACGGGTGAGTAAAATCAAGATTTGCTTGAGCAACACGACCAATTACTTTGCGTAATTTGTCAGCGTATGGACGGCTTGAAGCCACTCGTTCTTGCGCCTTTTTCATTTTAGACGCAGCAACCATTTCCATTGCGCTAGTGATCTTTTGAGTATTTTTAATACTCCCGATCTTGCTTTTAATCTCTTTTCCGCTGGCCATGACTCTCTCTCCGAATCAAGGTGTGCTTTAGTAAACTAAAGCGCACCATTAATAACTAAATTACCAAGTTTGCGTAGACTTGAACTTCTCAAGAAGTTCTTTAAGCTGCGCTTCGATCTCGGCGTTGTAGTTACCAGTTTCATTGATTTGAGCCACAAGCTCTGCGTATGTGCTACTTGCATAAGAAAGTAAAGCTGCTTCGAAATCCATAATTTTAGAGATTTCGATATCTTTAAGATAACCTTTCTCAGCTGCAAATAACGACAAAGACATTTCAGCAACAGACATTGGTGCGTACTGTTTCTGCTTCATTAGCTCTGTTACACGCTCACCATGCTCAAGTTGAGCACGAGTTGCATCATCAAGGTCAGACGCGAACTGCGAGAACGCAGCTAATTCACGGTACTGAGCTAGGGCTAGACGGATACCGCCACCTAGTTTCTTAACGATTTTAGTTTGTGCAGCACCACCAACACGCGATACCGAGATACCAGCATTTACTGCCGGACGGATACCTGAGTTGAATAAGTCAGTTTCTAAGAAGATCTGACCATCGGTGATAGAGATAACGTTTGTCGGTACGAACGCAGAAACGTCGCCGCCTTGAGTTTCAATGATTGGCAATGCCGTCAATGAACCAGTTTGTCCTTTCACTTCACCGTTAGTGAACTTTTCAACGTAATCAGCGTTTACACGCGATGCACGCTCTAAAAGACGCGAGTGAAGGTAGAATACGTCACCTGGGTATGCTTCACGACCTGGTGGACGCTTAAGTAGTAATGAGATTTGACGGTAAGCAACAGCTTGCTTAGATAAATCATCATATACGATTAATGCGTTTTCACCACGGTCACGGAAGTATTCACCCATAGTACAGCCCGAGAACGGTGCTAAGTACTGAAGTGCCGCAGACTCAGAAGCAGATGCTACAACTACGATAGTATTTGCAAGTGCACCGTGCTCTTCTAATTTACGTACTACGTTAGCAATAGTAGATGCTTTTTGGCCAACCGCTACGTACACACACTTAACGCCTGTGTTCTTTTGGTTGATGATTGCATCGATTGCTAGTGCAGTTTTACCTGTTTGGCGGTCACCGATTACAAGCTCACGCTGACCACGACCAACTGGAATCATCGCATCAATAGATTTGTAACCAGTTTGAACTGGCTCATCTACAGATTGACGCTCGATTACACCTGGTGCAATTTTTTCTACAGGTTCAAAACCATCGTTATCTAAAGCGCCTTTACCGTCGATAGGAGCACCTAGTGTGTTTACAACACGACCAAGTAAGCCAGCACCAACAGGAACTTCTAAGATACGACCAGTTGTGTATACTTTTACGCCTTCAGTAAGGTCAGCGTAAGGACCCATAACTACTGCACCAATTGAGTCACGCTCAAGGTTTAGTGCGATAGCATAACGGTTGCCTGGAAGCTCAATCATCTCACCTTGCATACAGTCAGCTAGACCGTGGATGCGGATGATACCGTCAGTAACAGATACGATAGTACCTTCGTTACGAGCTTCACTTACAACTTCGAACTGCTCAATACGTTGTTTGATCAGATCTGAAATTTCAGTGGAATTAAGTTGCATGCTCTTTTTCCCAATTACGATTGTAGTGTTGTGGCTAAGCGGTTTAATTTACCGCGTACTGAGCCGTCGATTACAGTGTCACCCGCCTTAATAATAAGGCCGCCAACAACTGCAGCGTCTTCACTACAATTCAGCTTAACTTTGCGTGCGAAACGTTTTTCAAGTGTCGCTACCAATGACTCTTGCTGCGCTGCAGCAAGAGGGGTTGCCGAAATCACATCTACGTCGATTTCTTTGTCATACTCTGCTTTAAACGCAGCGAATAACTGAGCAACCTCAGGCAGTGCAATCAAACGTCCATTTTCAGCCATCACCTTAACTAGGTTCTGACCTTGTTCGTTGAGCTGCTCAGCACATAAGTTAATAAATAACTCAGCTTGTGCAGTAGCAGTAGGCAATCCAGCTAGAATGGCTGATGCTTGTTCATTGCTGGCAACTTCGCCTGCAAAAAACAACATGTCATTCCAGCTTTCAATCGTGCCTTTTTCAACGGCAAGTTCAAAAGCCGCTTTAGCGTATGGGCGAGCGATAGTAGTCAATTCAGACATGCTCATACCCTCCTAATTACAGCTCAGCGACAAGTTTTTCAACGATGTCACTATGTGCGGCTTGATTGATTTCACGCTCTAAAATTCTTTCAGCGCCAACCACTGCCAGAGTTGCTACTTGCTTACGTAGCTCTTCTGTTACACGGTTACGCTCTGATTCAATTTCAGAGTGCCCTTGAGCAATAATTTTTTCACGCTCTTCTTGTCCACGAACAGTTTCTTCGTCAACAATAAGCACGGCACGCTTTTTAGCTTGTTCAATGATATCAGCCGCTTGAGCTTTTGCATCTTTAAGCTGTTCTGCAGCTTTTTGTTGCGCAAGTTCTAAGTCTTTTTCGGCTCTATCAGAGGCAGCTAAACCATCTTCAATTTTCTTCTGGCGAGACTCAATTGCATCATTAAGTGGTGGCCATACATATTTCATACAAAATAGTACAAACACCGTAAACGCAATTAATTCACCGATAAGAGTGGCTGTTATGTTCACGACCGCTCCTCCTTAAAATAGTAAGCTGTTCAAAAAATAAAATTAAAGTACGAACAGGATTACCATTGCGATACCAACACCGATCATTGCTACCGCATCGATTAGACCAGCTAGGATGAACATCTTAACTTGTAATGAAGGTGCAAGTTCAGGTTGACGCGCACATGCTTCTAGGAATTTACCACCCATGTTACCGAAGCCGATAGCAGTACCGATTGCACCGAAGCCGATAAGTAAAGCAACTGCGATGTACTTAAGACCGATCATTAGTTCCATTTTTTTCTCCAAAGTTTCAATTGTTAAAGTTAAATATAAAAAGTGTATAAATTAGTGATTGTCTGAACTTGCCATGCTTAGGTAAACAATGGTTAGCATCATAAATACGAATGCTTGTAACACGATTACTAAGATATGGAATACAGCCCAAACAAAGTGCAACGGAAGTTGCATTAAACCAACTGCGCCGATAAGTATGAATATCAATTCACCAGCGTATAAGTTACCGAATAAACGCAGTGCTAGCGAGAAAGGCTTAGACACTAGAGCGATTGTTTCTAGTAATAAATTACAAGGAATTAAGAAAATCATAGCCACTTTGCTATTAGAGCTAAACGGGTGAAGTGTAAGCTCTTTAATGAAGCCACCAACCCCTTTAATTTTAATAGAGTAACCAATCATCAGAATAAACACACCCAATGCTAATGCAGCAGTTAAGTTTATGTCTGTGGTAGGTACAATTTTCATGTAAACGTCGTGTGAGTCCATGCCAAAGGCTTGTTCACCAACAAAACCAGCAAGTGCAGGTAAGAAATCAACTGGGATTAAGTCCATTAAGTTCATTAAGAACACCCAAACAAAAATTGTTAAGGCTAATGGAGCAATTAATTTGCTTTTACCGTGGTATGTGTCACGTACGTTGTCACCAACGAACTCAACAATCATTTCAATAAAACATTGAAATTTACCCGGTACTCCGGTGTGTGCTTTCTTTGCGGCGCTTCGGAAGGTCCATAAAAATAATAGACCAAGTCCGATTGACCATGCGAGGGTATCTATATTCCATGTCCAGAAACCACTGTCTGCACACGCTTTGTTGAAGGCAAGACCTGAGTCGGTCATACACATCTTAGCGTTTGTTAAGTGATGCTGGATATGGCTTGATATAGTAACTTCTTCTGCAGCCATGTTATATCCCAAAAGTTAATGTTTAAAAAAAACGGGTGCAAACAATCCAGTAAAGAGCACAAATACGTAAACACAAAAAAACGGCACTAAAACGACCGTGGTTGACTTGAGTATCAGTGCAAACAATACGATTGTTAGCATAAATTTTAATCCGTTACCGCGTTTTAACGAGGTATACGCTTGATTTGCTTTGCTTGCACCCATATATCTGAATGCATAAAGCGCAAATACTAGGTGGGGAAGTATTGCTACGCTGCTACCGGCAAGTGCTGATACGCTGGCGTTTACTCCCCAACCAACAAAAATAATTACTGCAGCTACAAGTGCTACGATACCCTGAAGACAAATTAATTTAAATGCGGCAAGCCTATAAGGTCTTGCTAACTTATTAGTCACGTTTAGTTAACCTTTATGGCGTTCTAATTGTTAGGGTGTGAAAACTGGCGAAATTATACTTAATCCTACCAGTTTTGCAACTTGAGTAGACGCTTTGTAACACAAAATAGCTACAAATGTCTCTTATCGGACATGTAAAATTTTAATGGTCGGTATTGCTGTGATTTATACGATTTAAAATGCCATCAAGCTCATCTAAATTGGTGTAAGAAATAACCAACTTACCTTTGCCTTTCGCGTTATAATTTATTTCTACTTTAGCCCCTAAGTTGTCGGCTAATTTTTGCTCTAAACGCTTAACATCTGGGTCTTTTTCAGGTGCTTCTTTAGCAGCAACCGGCTCTAAAATTGAGCGAACTAACTTTTCGGTTTCGCGAACAGTTAGCGCTTTAGCAACGGCTAATCTTGCAGCGTCAGATTGTGTTTCACCTTCAAGGGCTAATAAACAGCGTGCGTGGCCCATTTCTATGTCGCCATGCTCTAACAGAATTTTAACATCACTATTTAAATTGTTTAATCGTAGTAAATTGGTCACGGTAGTGCGCGACTTACCCACCGCATCGGCAACTTGCTGGTGCGTTAATTCAAATTCATTCAATAATCTGTTTAAAGCGATAGCTTCTTCCATTGCGTTTAAATCTTCACGCTGAATATTTTCTATCAGCGCAATAGCAACGGCGGCTTCATCTGGCACATCTTTTACAATACAAGGTACGCTTTCAAGCTTTGCTATTTGTGCAGCACGCCAACGGCGCTCACCGGCAATTATTTCAAAGCTATTTTCTGCAACAGGGCGCACCACAATTGGCTGAATAATGCCTTGAGAGCGGATAGAGCTTGCTAATTCCTCAAGCGCTTCTTCAGACATATCTTTACGAGGCTGGTATTTTCCTGAGTGTAAAAACTCAATAGGCAGCTTTTGCAATTCATTCGCAACGGGCTGTGCTGCAGTTTGTACAGCTTCAGTCACATTTACTGTGTCTTGTTCCTTGCTTGAGCTCGGCGCTGGTTTTGATGAACTTAAAAGGGCATCGAGTCCTCGGCCTAAACCTCGTTTTTTAGCAGACATGTTATTTTTTTACCTTAAAGTTAGGCGACTACCGGCGCTGTTTTTTCTTTTCTGCGTAGCATTTCGCCCGCAAGTGCTAAGTAGGCTTTTGCGCCACTTGATGCGCGGTCGTAGTACATTGCTGGTGCACCAAAACTAGGTGCCTCGGCAAGACGCACATTACGTGGGATCACGGTGCGGTATACTTTATCGCCAAAATGTTGTTTTAATTGTTCTGATACATCATTTGCTAATCGATTGCGCGGATCGTACATAGTACGAAGAATGCCTTCAATTTGTAAGTTAGGGTTAACTAACTTTGCAAGTTGCGTAATAGTGTCCATTAATGCGGTTAACCCTTCAAGCGCATAATATTCACATTGCATAGGTACTAAAATAGAATCAGCAGCAGCCATGGCGTTTACTGTTAACATATTTAGTGAAGGCGGGCAGTCGATAAAAATAAATTCGTATTTATCTTGTATTTTTTCAAGCGCATTACGAAGGCGTACTTCGCGTGCAAACAATTCCATTAACTTTACTTCGGCTGCGGTTACATCGCCGTTGGCCGCTATCATATGATACTCACCCGAGGTTTCAGTGATTATCACCTCATCCATTGGTTTTTCTTCAATGAGTAAATCGTAAATGGTGGCGACATCGCCATATTTGTCTACACCGCTACCCATCGTAGCGTTGCCTTGGGGGTCGAGATCTATTAACAGCACTTTACGCTTCGTTGCAGCCATAGATGCAGCGAGATTAACAGCCGTTGTTGTTTTACCAACGCCGCCTTTTTGATTTGCTAATGCGATGACTTTTGCCACTATGTCTCTGATCCCTAGTCTTTAGAAAGAATAATTAAATGTCGTTGTGCATCAAGCTCAGGCACTACTAGCGAGATTTTATCTTCAAATTTTACCCCCTCAGGAAGCGACTCTAGCTCTTCACTAGGAAACACACCTTTAAGCGCTATAAATTTGCCTGAGTGATCAATTAAGTGTGAACACCAATCAACCATATCTTGCAGTGAAGCAAACGCACGACTTAGTACGCCATCTAATTTAACACTTGGTTGATATTCTTCAACTCTTGACTGCACAGGGGTGACATTATTTAGCCCGAGCTCGTGTTTAACTTGCATTAAAAAGCGAACACGTTTGCCTAAGCTATCAAGCAATACAAATTGCGTATCAGGTAGTGCAATAGCTAATACAATACCTGGTAAGCCAGGACCTGTGCCTACATCAATATAATGATGACCGGGTAAATGAGGTGCAACAACTAAGCTATCCATAATGTGCTTAATCATCATTTCTTCTGGTAAGCGTACAGACGTTAAATTATACGCTTTGTTCCATTTGTTTAGTAACTCAACGTATTTAACTAATTGCTGTTGTTGTTTTTCAGTTAGCGCAATATCAGTTTGCGCTAACAATGTTGTTAATTGTTGCTGTAACACAGTTTACCTTTACCATTACGCAGTTTTGCGTAATAAGCCTTGCTTCTTCAGATACACTAATAATAGCGAAATCGCCGCTGGGGTGATACCAGAAATACGAGAAGCTTGGCCAATAGTGTCTGGACGCGCATCCGTTAGCTTAGCAACTACCTCGTTTGATAAACCCGATACCGTTGAGTAATCGAACTCTTTAGGCAAAATGGTTTCTTCATGACGAAGCTGTTTATTGATCTCATCTTGCTGGCGCGCAATGTAGCCTGCATATTTAGTGTGGATCTCAACTTGTTCAAGTGCAGCTTGGTTTGTAAACTCAGATCCAAGCCCATCAATAGCCATTAAGTCGTCGTAACGAATTTCTGGACGACGAAGTAGATCCTCTAAACTTGCTTCACGAGTAAGCGGTGTTTTTAATAAAGCGTTTACTTGATCAACCACAGCATGATCTTTATGGATCCAGGTTTCTTTAATACGCTGTTTCTCTTTTTCGATCACTTCCATTTTTTCGTTAAATGCCTGCCAGCGCTCATCGTTAACTAAACCAAGTTCACGGCCTTTTTCTGTTAAGCGAATATCAGCGTTATCTTCACGCAATAATAAACGGTATTCCGCACGGCTAGTAAACATACGGTACGGTTCTTTTGTACCAAGCGTCGCTAAGTCGTCTATTAGTACGCCCACATACGCTTCATCACGACGTGGAGTCCATGCATCTTTGCCTTGTACTTGTAAAGCGGCGTTCATGCCGGCAATTAAACCTTGTGCACCGGCTTCTTCGTAACCAGTAGTACCATTTATTTGGCCTGCAAAAAATAATCCGTCTATAAATTTGGTTTCTAATGATTGTTTTAAATCACGTGGGTCAAAGAAATCATATTCAATAGCATAACCAGGACGACAAATATGTGCGTTTTCAAAACCATCTATCGATTGCACAATTTGTAACTGCACATCAAAAGGTAAGCTGGTTGAAATACCGTTAGGGTAAAGCTCGTACGATGTTAAACCTTCTGGCTCTACAAATATTTGGTGCTTGTCTTTATCAGCAAAGCGCACAATTTTATCTTCTATTGAAGGGCAGTAACGTGGTCCTATACCTTCAATTACGCCAGAGTACATAGGCGAGCGATGTAAATTGTTACGAATAACCTCATGGGTTTTTTCGTTTGTGTAGGTGATATAACACGGTATTTGCTGTGGGTGATCGCTTTGTTTACCAATAAACGAAAATACCGGTGTAGGCGCATCACCTGGTTGTTCTTGCATCTTGCTAAAATCAACTGTACGGGCATCAATACGTGGTGGAGTACCTGTTTTTAAACGGTCTACTCTAAAAGGTAACTCACGTAAACGATCAGCAAGTGCAATTGAAGGGGGATCGCCTGCACGACCACCTTTAAAATTCTCTAAACCAATATGTATTTGGCCACCTAAGAAAGTTCCTACGGTTAATACAACACTAGGTGCGCTAAAACGTAATCCCATTTGGGTTACTACGCCAACAACTTTGTCGTTTTCAACGATAAGATCATCACACGATTGTTGAAATATTTTTAGGTTTTCTTGGTTTTGTAATGTGTTTTGAATTGCAGCTTTGTACAAAGCGCGATCTGCTTGTGCTCGAGTTGCACGAACAGCAGGTCCCTTTGAAGAATTTAAGGTACGAAATTGAATACCGCCTTTATCAATAGCTTGTGCCATAGCACCGCCTAGCGCATCAATTTCTTTAACCAAATGGCCTTTGCCTATGCCACCAATTGCAGGGTTGCAAGACATTTGACCAAGTGTATCCATATTATGAGTTAGCAGCAGGGTATTCATCCCCATACGTGCAGCAGCCAATGAGGCTTCAGTGCCTGCATGTCCACCACCTACTACGATAACGTCAAACTTTTCGTGAAAAATCATTAATGGGATCCTACTTAATCAAACCAGTAAACTTCAAAAGGGAGCGTATTCTACCTAGAAATTAGCAGAAGATAAATGATTAAACAGTGGGCAAGATCTAAGTCACTGATCACTTATAATATAAAGGATCTTTTAAAGAGATCTTTTAATACTATTACTACTAGTGATCGGGTTTTCTGTTGATAAGCTCTATTTATTCATTTAAAACATAAAATTAGATCAGATCTAAAGGTGTTAATATGATCGGATCATCAGGCAAATAAGCTCTGATCAAAAAGGGGGTTTATACACAGCCCAATATCGATTGGATCTTATCCCATGGATAAGCATGCTTAAAAACGCAGTTTGATCAGCGGTTATCCACAAAAGCTATTAAATTATTAGTAAATTGTGGGTAACTTTGTTTATGCATTTTGATCGATCACATTACTTTAATTGTGTTTTCTCTATCCACGAGTCTAACCACTCTAGGGCGGTATCTTCGGGTAATGCCTCATCAAGAATATTTAATTCAAGCCTTGGCGCTATGCATATTGCGCCTTTGCTGGCCATTAAACTATTTATATTACGTCCAGCAAGGTTATAGGTGTCGTAGCTGGTATCGCCTAAGCCAATGACTGAATATTTAATTGCAGATAAGTCACTTTGCTGATTTAGCTGCTCAATAAATGGTAAAAGGTTGTCGGGGTAATCGCCCGCGCCATAGGTCGATGTGCATATAAGCCAGATTGTATTGTGTTGATCAATATCAGATAAATTAGGTTGATCATGTAGTTCAGCACTTATACCTTGGTTATTTAACTCATCACATAGTTGCTCTGCTACATATTCTGCAGATCCCATTTGACTACCAACGATTATATTTACAGAACTCATATTTAAACTGATCACACTTTACTTATTTGCCCGCTATGATAACTGAGTTAGCCTTGCAGTAAAGAAAACCTTTGTAATTTTGTATAACTATTTTTGAGTTGTTTTTACTCTTTGTTGCAATCGCTTATATAAGTTATTGAATATAAATGAATTAACAAAAACTATTTAAATGTAATCTTCTGATCAAGTTGTTGATAAGGTTGGGGAAAGCTCTGCTTAACTAGTATGTTTTGTTGATCTAAATAAAGCTAAGTCATTGATTTTTTATTATAAGTGAGGCCACCAGCCCACGTTTTTATATAGCTAAGCTGTTGTTGATCATAATGTGGATAGTAATCTTGTTGATAACTTAAAAGGGCGATCAAAAATAATTTTTAAAAACGATCCGATTAAGCGGATCTGCCCTAAAAAAGTGAAAATAAGTGTAATAAACCACGCTTTTTTATAGATCGTGACTGTTTAAGCTTATAAATGTGCCGCTATTTTAAATTTATTAGCCATAAAGTAGGCGATTGTGGATAACCTTTTTTTAATTAGTTTTATTATTTTTCAAGTTCAGAGAGGAGTTTTGCTGGTGGATCAATTAAAAACGAGGGCGTTGGCCTTAATAGTACCGGTTACTTTTGCTTATAAATTCACAAACCGTAGTTAAAACGATCTACTTAAGGATACTTTTTAGCGGCATATTGGTACTTTTTTAAGCTATATCGAGCGCCAATTACGCGCTTAACGTGGTGTATTTTTATACTGTAAGAGATTAAAGAGGTGAGTTGAATATGCTAAAATCAGGCGCGTTTTTATTAAATTTTTAACCCATTTTAGCTTTTTAATTTTTATACCGGGCATAAAAAAGGGCACTAATGTGCCCTAAAGTAAGTGTTATTTTATGCTGCTTTAGCGAGTTATTTACCAATACAGAACGAGCTAAATATTTTGCCTAGTAGGTCGTCTGAGGTAAATTCACCGGTTATTTCGTTTAAGTACTGCTGCGTTAAGCGTAGCTCTTCGGCTAATATTTCGCCGGCGACGTGCATTTCTAACTGCGTTTTACCAGTATCTAAGTGATAGGCCGCATGTTCAAGTGCATCTAAATGACGGCGACGCGCCATAAATCCACCTTCTGTTGCGCCTTGAAAGCCAATACAAGCTTTTAAGTGATCGCGTACAAGCTCAATACCTTGCGCATTTTTAGCGCTTAAACTAATTACTGGGTATTGTTGGTTTTCATCCATACCTACTGCATCGCCCGATAAATCGGCTTTATTTCTGATAACGGTAACACCCATACCTTGCGGTAATTTTGCCATAAACTCAGGCCAAATTGCGTGTGGGTCGGTGTCGGTGGTGTCGGTGCCATCAAGCATAAACAACACGCGATCAGCTTGATTTATTTCATCCCACGCGCGCTCTATACCTATTTGTTCAACGCGGTCAGGGCTTTCACGTAGGCCTGCGGTATCGATAATATGCAGTGGCATGCCATCAATATGAATGTGCTCACGTAGTACGTCGCGAGTAGTACCGGCTATTTCGGTTACTATAGCGGCTTCGCGTCCTGCTAAGGCATTAAGTAGGCTTGATTTACCCGCATTAGGGCGCCCTGCGATAACAACGCGCATACCTTCGCGCATAATACTGCCTTGCTTAGCTTGGCTCGTTACTGTGTGTAATTGACTGATAATGGCATCTAAATCGCCCGACACTTTGCCATCGGATAAAAAGTCAATTTCCTCATCAGGGAAGTCAATGGCTGCCTCTACATACATACGTAAATGAATAACTTTTTCTACTAGGGTTTCAATGTGTTTAGAAAACTCACCTTGTAGCGACTGTAGGGCGCTTTTAGCTGCTTGCTCTGAGGTTGCATTAATTAAATCGCTAATAGCCTCTGCTTGGGTTAAATCAAGCTTGTCGTTCATAAAAGCGCGCTCAGAAAACTCACCAGGCTTAGCTAAGCGAACGCCTTCTATTTGGCTAATTTCTTTTAATAGCATGTCGAGTACAACAGGGCCGCCGTGACCTTGCAGTTCAAGTACGTCTTCGCCGGTAAATGAATTTGGCCCTGCAAAATAAATAGCAATACCTTGGTCGAGTTGCTCGCCGCTTAAACTTTTAAAAGGAACGTAGTCGGCATAGCGAAGCTTAGGTACTTTACCTATTATTTTTTCGGCCACGCTTTTAGCAAGGCTGCCAGAAACCCGAATTATACCTACGCCACCACGCCCAGGAGCGGTCGCTTGTGCTGCAATTGTGTCTTGATTGATCATGCTATTTATTTGCCAACGAGAGTAACTTTAATGGCGCTATTGTAACCTATGCATTTATTGGTAGCGAATAGCTGTGGTAAAAAATAGGCAATAAAAAAGGCGACCTAAGTCGCCTTTATATGAGTAGCCGTTAAGCTAGCCTCTTACTTTTATACCTTGCTTTTCCATGCCACGGTAGATGATAAGCATCTGGACAATAGAAATAAGGTTAGACACTAACCAGTAAAGTACTAAACCAGATGGGAACCATAAGAAGAATACAGAGAAGATAACCGGCATAAAGGTCATCATTTTTTGCTGCATTGGATCGGTAACCGTCATTGGTTGTAGTTTTTGCGTCACAAACATACTTGCACCAAATAATATTGGTAATACGTAGTATGGGTCTTTTGTAGAAAGGTCAGTAAGCCAAAGAATGAACTCTGCATGGCGCAGCTCTGTTGATTCTAAGAATACGTAAAATAGCGCTAAGAAAATTGGCATTTGTAGCAAAATAGGGAAACAGCCACCCATAGGGTTAACTTTTTCTTTTTTGTACATTTCCATAGTAGCTTGGCCGAACTTTTGACGGTCATCACCATATTTTTCTTTTAGGGCAGCCATTTTAGGCTGAAGGGCACGCATTTTAGCCATTGACGTGTATTGCGCTTTAGTCAGTGGGTACATTAACGATTTAACGATAATAGTGATGGCAATAATAGCGACACCCCAGTTACCTAAAATGCTGTGTAACCATTTAAGAAGTACAAATAAAGGCTGCGAAATAAACCATAACCAACCGTAATCTACAGTCAGGTCTAAATCTGGGTGAATCGCTTCAAGAATATCTGACTCTTTAGGACCCATGTAGTAAGTCGCATTAAGAGTTTGCTCGCTGCCGGCTTGTACATTTATAGGCGCTGCTTTTGTACCAATAATAGCAGCATTACTTTTAGTAATTAAGCTGTAAAGCGTGTGTGTTTCGTCTTGCTTAGGTACCCATGCACTTACAAAGTAATGCTGAATAAATGCAACGTAACCGCCTTGGGTGTTTTTATTTAGGTTTTTGTCAGCCATATCTGAAAAGCTGTATTTTTCGTACGACTCTTCATCAGTACCGTAAGCTGCACCTAGATAGTTTTGATCTACTAAGCTGCCTTTTTCTTGTACGGTACGCTTAATTTGCGTGTATAGCTGTACTTGCACTGGCGCACTTGTCGCATTATTTACTGTGTACTCTAGGCCTACATCGTATTGACCTTTTTTAAATACGTATGTTTTAGTGAAGCTAACGCCATTACTATCAACATAGGTAAGTGGTACACGTAGCTCATCACCGCTTAGCGTGTAGGCTTTTTGCGTTGCTTGGTAAGTAGGGCGACCATTCGCTGATGCGTCTGGGCCATTTAAACCAATTAAACCACTTTGTGAGAAGTATTGATTGCCATCAAACTCGCCTAGAAGCATAAATGGTGTTTCTTCACCTTTTACTTCTTCGTATTGGAGTAAGTCTGCTTCAACAATGTCACCGCCTTTGGTGTCTATTTTTACTTTGAAAACGTCAGTCGTAATGTCAATAACTGAACGCTTAGCAGCGGTAGCCGAAGCAGGTAAACCTGAATCTGACGATGACGGTATATAATCATCTGACTCTGGTGACGTTGTGTTTAGTGTTTGTGTAGTGGCACTAGGATCGGCTTTAGGTGTGTTGTAGTCATTATTCCATTCTTGAAATAATAAAAACGACACTAACATTAAACCGATTAATAAAAACGTGCGTTGCGATTCCATAACAGCTCTTATTTCTCGTGTTGGTGGTTAATACGGGTTAATTTTTCAGGAACGGGGTCTTCTCCGCCTGAATGTAAAGGATGGCATTTTAATATGCGTTTAAGTGCTAACCAACTCCCTTTTACAAATCCATGCAAATTAATTGCTTGAATAGCGTAATGAGAGCAGCTTGGATTAAAACGACAATGCGGGCCTAGTAGTGGGCTTATCCACATTTGATAACCGCGGATAAATAACACCAAACAACGCTTTGGAATAGCAACAAGTGGTTTAAGTAACCTCATGGTGTTTATACCCCTGCGTATATTTAGTGAATAGATACCATGTATTTAAAGGCTCAATTAGAGATTTTAAACGCATGATTAAAAGGTGAGCTAAAGATACCCTAATTAACCCTGCAATTCTATTGCTATCGGGTTTGTTTATTAGATTTAGCTGATTTGTTTGGGCGTTTTTTAAAAGGTGGTGGTTTAGGTGCACCAGGTTTGCAGCGTTCATTTATTTTACGCCACAGCTTTGTAAGTTGTTTGGTTATTTCTTCGTTAGACTGCTCATCAATACCACTTTTTACCATAAGCACAATATCGATATTATCGATGGTGTGTTGATTTAAACGAAAACTTTCGCGAGCGAGTCGTTTAATACGGTTACGTTGGCATGCCTTTTTTACACGTTTTTTAGCAACAGTGAGTCCTAACCTAGGTTTATCTTGGTCATTAGGTTTAGCTAAAAGAGTAAATAAGGGAGTTGCAGCCCGAGCGGGTTCGTTAAATATGCGAGAGTAATGCGAGGGAGTTAACAGACGTAACTCCCTGCCAAAGCTAAAGTCTTCCACTTATATATTAAGCAGAAAGAACTTTGCGGCCTTTAGCGCGGCGACGTGCTAATACTTTACGGCCATTTACAGTTGCCATGCGAGCACGGAAGCCGTGTGCACGTTTGCGTTTTAAAACGCTAGGTTGAAAAGTTCTTTTCATAACAATCTCATCCGATCGGTTAAAGTTAAAACATCCTATGCAGGTCGCGATCCTGGCACAGGTGCCATTGCGAGCGCGAGATATTATAGATTAAGCACTTTAAAGTCAATCATAATTGCGCTGTAAACACCGTGTTTATTACATTTTTTGTACGCTGGCTTGATATTTATGGATTAATTTTAAAGCAAAATGGTCTGCTTTTGCGCAAAAAGGCGAATTAATGGCCGAGACTGACTTAAAGAATGTGGATCGTAATAAAGTAGGGTGATCAACTAGGATCATCATAATTAAGAAGTTTTCCACAGCTGGTGTTTAAAAAGTGAATAAAAGCATGGGAAAACTCATTTAGATCGTAAAATTGGTTCGCGATCTCAGTGTGTTTTTGTTATGATCTGTTATCAGGCTTTAAAATAAAAGTCGCTATAAATCAGTCTGTTAAGATATTTATACACTGATATCAACAATTTTATAAAAATCAATCTTTTACTTGTGGATAAAGTGCCTTCATAATACCCGGTCTTGGGTCGGGTAGCTGGCCAATTGAACGCAATAAATGCATGATTTTTAATCATTATTGATGTGCGGGAATAAAAATTATACCTCTGGGAGTTTAACTGTGTATCTGTCGGTTTGGCAAAGTTGTTTATATGTATTGCAAGATGAGTTGCCTTCGCAACAATTCAGTATGTGGGTAAGACCACTACAAGCAGAAAGTACCGAAGATACCTTAACGATTTACGCACCTAATCGCTTTGTTCTTGATTGGGTAAGAGAAAAGTATTTAAACCGTATTAATGAGTTACTGGTAGAAATTTGTGGTGATGAAGCGCCCGAATTGCGTTTTGATGTAGGTAGTAAACCACTACTAAATACTCAAGCGGCGGCGCCAAGTGTTGAAGCCCCTGCATCACCTAGTTCACAGGCACCTGCTAAACAGCAACCTGTAGAACAAAAAGCAGCAGTAGAGCCTGCGCCTAAATCAGGCTATAAATCTAATATAAAAGATAACTATACCTTTGACAGCTTTGTTGAGGGTAAATCTAACCAGCTAGCAAAAGCGGCTGCAACACAAGTTGCAGATAACCCTGGCTCTGCCTTTAACCCGGTATTTATTTACGGTGGCACTGGCTTAGGTAAAACTCACTTATTACATGCAGTAGGTAATGGCATTATGGCTAACAAGCCCGATGCTAAAATTGTTTACATGCATTCTGAGCGTTTTGTGCAAGACATGGTAAAAGCACTACAAAATAACGCCATTGAAGAATTTAAACGTTATTACCGTAGTGTAGATGCGCTAATGATTGATGATATTCAATTTTTTGCTAATAAAGAGCGCTCACAAGAAGAATTTTTTCATACCTTTAATGCATTATTAGAAGGTAATCAGCAAATTATTTTAACCTCTGACCGCTACCCAAAAGAAATTGAGGGCGTAGAAGACAGGCTTAAATCACGATTTGGTTGGGGTTTAACGATTGCTATAGAGCCGCCAGAGCTTGAAACGCGCGTTGCCATTTTGATGAAAAAAGCGCAGCAGAGTAAAATTAATTTACCGCACGAAGTCGCTTTTTTTATCGCTAAAAAATTACGCTCAAACGTACGTGAATTAGAAGGCGCGCTTAACCGTGTAATAGCTAATGCTAATTTTACCGGGCGTCCTATTTCTATCGACTTTGTAAAAGAAGCGCTGCGTGATTTATTGGCGCTACAAGATAAGCTTGTCACTATAGACAACATACAGCGCACCGTGGCTGAGTATTACAGAATACGTGTGTCAGATCTGTTATCTAAGCGCCGCAGCCGCTCTATCGCGAGGCCGCGCCAGGTAGCTATGGCATTATCAAAAGAATTAACTAATCACAGCTTACCTGAGATTGGTGACGCATTTGGTGGACGTGACCACACCACGGTATTACATGCGTGTAGAAAGGTTAAATCACTTCGTGATGAAAGCCACGAAATAAAAGAAGATTATCAAAATTTAATAAGAACGTTGTCATCTTAGGGCTGACTTTATTATGCAAATAACCATTTCAAGAGAACAATTTTTAAAGCCATTAGTGCAAGTATCGGGTGCGATTGAACGTAAACATACGTTACCTATATTATCTAATGTATTGTTAGTGGTAGAAAACGGGCAACTTTCAATGACAGGCACAGACCTTGAAATTGAACTAGTTGCAGGTGTTTTTGTTGGTGATGATATTGCCGATACAAAGTTAACGCTACCTGCTAAAAAATTACTCGATATTTGTAAAAGCCTGCCTGATGGTTCTGAGCTTACATTGAGCTTACAAGAGCACCAACTGCTTTTAACCAGTGGTAAAAGCCGCTTTTCACTTACAACGCTTGCCGCGGAAGACTTTCCTAATTTAGAGCAGTGGGATGGCGAGGTTGAGTTTCAGCTAACGCGTTTAGAGTTACGTAAATTACTTGAAAGCACGCATTTTTCAATGGCTAACCAAGACGTTCGTTATTACTTAAATGGCATGTCGTTTGAAGTAGATAATACCGACATAAAAACAGTGGCCACCGATGGCCACCGTTTGGCAATAGCGCAAAAAGAATTAGGCCAATCGTTAAATACGCAGCGCCAATTAATAATACCGCGCAAAGGTGTGCAAGAAATTATGCGCCTTATGGTTGCCGACGAAGAATTAGTTACTATTCAATTTGGCGCTAACCATATTCGTATTATCGATGTGGAATTTACTTTTACAAGTAAGTTAGTGGATGGCCGCTTCCCTGATTATCGCCGCGTATTACCTCGTGGTGGAGATAAAGTAATTACCGCTAACCGTGAATGGTTACGTAATGCGTTTCAACGTGTGTCTATTTTATCTAACGAAAAATTTAGAGGTGTGCGTTTAAACCTTGCCAATGGCTTACTTAAAATTACGGCTAATAACCCTGAGCAAGAAGAGGCTGAGGAAATAGTAGAAGTAATGTATGAGGGTGATGAGCTAGAAATTGGTTTTAATGTATCGTATGTATTAGATGTACTAAATACATTAAAAACAGAAGATGTACTATTTACATTAGCAGATTCAAACAGCAGTGCACTTATTGAAGGTGCGGGCGATGAAGAAGCAATGTACGTGGTTATGCCTATGCGATTATAAGATACCCATTATAAATGAGTTTAAGTCACTTGAGCCTCAAGTATTTTCGTAATATTGAGGCACTGACGCTAGAACCAGTCAACGGCGTTAATATAATTTATGGTGAAAACGGCAGCGGAAAAACCAGCCTTTTAGAGGCTATTTATTACCTTTCTCACGGCAAATCTTTTCGAACACCTAAACATAAAAGTATTATTCAACATCAGCAAGATCAGTTTGTAATACATGGCCGCAAAGCGCTACACGACTTGTCTATTCCTATTGGGATTAGTAAAACCCAAAGTGGTGAAACCAATTTAAAAATACAAGGCAAAGCCAGTAGAAAAATCTCTGAACTTGCGCAGTTAATGCCTGTGCAAATTATTACACCCGAAAGCTATTCATTGTTTTTTGGTGGCCCAAAAGAGCGACGCAAGTTTTTAGATTTGGGTTTGTTCCACGTGGAACATGAGTTTTTTTATTTATGGCAATCGTTTAATAAAGTGCTAAAACAACGCAATGCATTATTAAAAAGTAAGCCAAAGAATTATTTTGACCAAATTAGGTTTTGGGACAAAGAATTTGTTAGACTGGCAGAACAAATAAATAAATTAAGAATGGCGTATATAAGTAGGTTTAAGCAGCAGTTTTTTGATAAAATGTGTGCAGAATTAACGCTTATACGCGATTTAGAAATCAACTTTAATGCAGGTTGGAAAGACAGTGAGTCTTTAAGTGATGCGTTAGAGCAAAACTTTGAGCGAGACGCTCGCCAAGGTTTTACAAGTAAAGGCCCTCATAAGGCCGATTTTAGTTTTAGTGTCGCTGGCAACAGCGTAGAGAATACGTTTTCACGCGGTCAATTGAAGTTATTGCTTTATGCGTTAAAAGTAACGCAAAATAGTTTAATTGAGTCAGAGACAGATAAGCAATCTATATTGCTAATAGATGATCTACCTTCAGAGTTAGGCGAGGATACAAAAGAGAAAGTGGGACAATTATTGGCTCACTGCAGTTCTCAAATTTTTATTTCTTCAATTTTGTCTGAAAGTATTTCTGCTGTGGTGGAACCCATGCAACGAGAACTACAAATGTTCCACGTGAAACATGGCAACCTAATAACAAGATAAGTGGGATTAACCATGTCTGAGAATTATGATTCGTCGAGTATTAAAGTACTTAAAGGATTAGACGCTGTAAGAAAGCGTCCTGGAATGTATATAGGGGACACCGATGATGGCACAGGCTTACACCACATGGTGTTTGAGGTCGTTGATAACTCTATCGATGAAGCCTTAGCAGGTCATTGTGATGATATTTATGTAACGATTCACTTAGACGGTTCAGTCTCTGTAAGAGATAACGGTCGTGGTATCCCAACTTCTATCCATGAAGAAGAAGGTGTGTCTGCTGCCGAGGTTATCATGACGGTACTTCATGCCGGTGGTAAGTTTGATGATAACTCTTATAAAGTATCAGGTGGCTTACACGGTGTTGGTGTATCGGTAGTAAATGCATTATCAGAAAAACTAACTCTTACTATTCGTCGTGAAGGCAAATTGCACGAGCAAACTTACAGCATGGGCGTACCTAACGCTCCATTAACTGTTATTGGCGATGCTGACACTACGGGTACTGAACTGCGTTTTTGGCCAAGTGGCGAAACATTTACAAACCTTGATTTTCATTATGATATTTTAGCTAAGCGTTTACGCGAGCTCTCGTTTTTGAACTCTGGTGTAAGCATCATCTTATCTGATGAACGCGAAGAAAATAAAACCGACCACTTTAAATATGATGGCGGTATTCAAGCGTTTGTTGAATACTTAAACCGCAATAAAACACCTGTACATAAAGGTGTATTCCATTTTACTCACGAGCGTGAAGAAGATGGGATTAGCGTTGAAGTTTCAATGCAGTGGAACGATGGCTTCCAAGAAAACATTTACTGTTTTACTAATAACATTCCACAACGTGATGGTGGTACTCACTTAGCCGGCTTTAGATCTGCGCTAACACGTACACTTAATAACTACATGGAAAAAGAAGGCTTTAACAAAAAAGCTAAAACAACCAGTAACGCAACGGGCGATGATGCGCGTGAAGGCTTAACTGCGGTTGTAAGTGTTAAAGTACCTGATCCTAAGTTCTCATCACAAACTAAAGACAAGCTAGTATCAAGCGAAGTTAAATCTGCGGTTGAGCAAGCAATGGCTGAAAAGTTTTCTGATTTCTTATTAGAAAACCCAATGGATGCCAAAATTGTTGTTGGTAAAATTATTGATGCAGCACGAGCACGTGAAGCGGCGCGTAAAGCCCGTGAAATGACTCGTCGTAAAGGCGCTATGGATTTAGCAGGTTTACCAGGTAAATTAGCTGACTGCCAAGAAAAAGACCCATCATTATCTGAACTATACATAGTGGAGGGTGACTCAGCTGGCGGTTCAGCCAAGCAGGGTCGTAACCGTAAAAACCAAGCAATTTTGCCACTTAAAGGTAAAATCTTGAACGTAGAGAAAGCACGCTTTGATAAGATGCTTTCTTCACAAGAAGTAGCGACGCTAATAACAGCCCTAGGTTGTGGTATTGGCCGTGATGAATATGACCCAGAAAAATTACGTTACCACAGCATCATTATCATGACCGATGCGGACGTGGATGGTTCTCACATTCGTACATTGCTACTAACATTCTTCTATCGCCAAATGCCAGAAATTGTTGAGCGTGGTTATATTTACATTGCACAACCGCCACTTTATAAAGTGAAAAAAGGTAAGCAAGAGCGTTATATTAAAGACGATCCTGCACTAGTAGATTACCTAACATCACTTGCACTAAATAATGCAGCGCTTTACACAAGCGAAGATGCAAGTGCAATTGAAGGTGAAGCGCTTGAGCAAATAGTACAAGATTACCAAAACACAGTTAAAGTCATTGAGCGCTTAAAACGTAAATACCCTAACACGGTAATGGAACGTTTGATTTACCAAAGCGAGTTAAAAGTAGAAGACTTATCTAACGAAGCTAAGGTAATTGAGTGGACGAAAGAGCTAGTTGACGACTTAGTTGAACGTGATGAAGATGCGACAATTTTCCATGCGGGTACTGAGCATGATGCAGAGCGCAACTTGTACTTCCCGGTTGTGAATATTCGTCAGCACGGTGTGGATAAAGCACACGTATTACATTACGACTTTATTGCATCACGTGACTACCAACGCATTGCTGTTACTGGCACGAAGATCGCAAACATCTTAAAAGAAGGCGCATATGTTCAACGTGGTGAGAAAACAAAACCTGTTGATAACTTTGTGGATGCTTTAGAATGGTTGATCGCAGAATCTAAGCGCGGGATCTACATTCAGCGCTATAAAGGATTAGGCGAAATGAACCCTAGCCAACTGTGGGAAACCACAATGGATCCTAGCGCTCGTCGTATGTTACAAGTAACAATTGAAGATGCTGTAGCGGCAGATCAATTGTTTGCAACATTAATGGGCGATCAAGTTGAGCCACGTCGTGAGTTTATAGAAACCAACGCACTTCGCGTAGTTAACTTAGACGTGTAAAAAATTATACTTACATCTTAAAAGGAGCCTAATGGCTCCTTTTTTATTTTAACAACCGCACAAACTGCTTAAAACCTGCGTGTGCACAAGGTATACTGAGGGTAATTTTCACGCTACTTTCAGATAGTAAAAAGCCAAATATGCAAAAATATGACGTTAAAACCTTTCAAGGTTTGATCCTGGCTTTACAGGATTATTGGGCGCAGCAAGGCTGTGTCATTATTCAACCACTTGATATGGAAGTGGGCGCAGGGACATTTCACCCGCAAACATTCTTAAAATCTATTGGCCCTGAGCCAATGTCGAGCGCATACGTACAACCGTGTCGCCGTCCTACCGATGGCCGCTACGGCGAAAACCCAAACCGCTTACAGCATTACTACCAATTTCAGGTAGTTTTAAAGCCATCACCAGATAACATTCAAGAGCTTTACTTAGGCTCACTAGAAGCGATGGGAATTGATACCCTAACGCACGAAGTACGCTTTGTAGAAGATAACTGGGAATCGCCAACACTAGGCGCATGGGGCTTAGGTTGGGAGATTTGGCTAAACGGTATGGAAGTAACCCAGTTTACTTACTTTCAACAAGTAGGGGGCTTAGAGTGCTCTCCTGTAACTGGTGAAATTACTTACGGCCTAGAGCGTTTAGCAATGTACATTCAGGGCGTAGACAGTATTTACGACCTAGTATGGGCAGACGGTCCATTAGGGCGTGTAACTTACGGCGATGTATTCCATCAAAATGAAGTAGAACAATCTACTTACAACTTTGAACACGCAAACGTAGATGACTTATTTGCACAGTTTGATAAGTGTGAAGCTGAGAGCCAAAAGCTAATAGAAGCAAATTTACCACTACCTGCTTATGAGCAAGTAATGAAAGCATCGCACGCGTTTAACTTACTCGATGCGCGCCATGCAATCTCAGTAACCGAACGTCAGCGTTATATTTTACGGGTTCGAGCGTTATCAAAAGCGTGTGCACAAAGCTATTACGATGCACGTGAAGCGCTTGGTTTCCCGCTGTGTAAGGATAAGTAAGCATGTCAGCACAAAATTTATTAGTAGAAATTGGCACCGAAGAGCTGCCACCAAAAGCACTGCGCAAATTAGCAGAAGCCTTTGCCGCAAACTTAACTGCAGAGCTTGAAACACTAGAGCTTGGGCATGAAGGCGTAAGCTGGTATGCATCGCCTCGTCGTTTAGGTTTACAAGTAAAAGCGCTTGCAGCAAAGCAGCAAGATAAAGAAGTAGAAAAGCGTGGCCCTGCAACTAAAGCCGCGTTCGATAGCGAAGGTAACCCAACTAAAGCAGCAATGGGTTGGGCACGTGGTTGTGGTATTGACGTAAGTGAAGCACAAACTCTTGAAACCGACAAAGGCGCTTGGCTTTTACATATTGCTAAAGTAGCAGGGCAAGACACTAAAACGCTGATGAGCGATGCCATTGCAAAGTCGTTAGCAAAGTTGCCAATACCTAAGCCAATGCGTTGGGGCGCGAATAAAACACAATTTATTCGCCCAGTTCATACCGTAACTATTTTATTTGGTGATGAACTTATTGAAGGCGAAATTTTAGGTAAGCAAGTAACAAATCAGTTACAAGGCCACCGTTTTCATCATCCAGAAAAAATCACCATTAACCATGCAGATGACGTGTTCGACGTATTAAAATCAGCCTACGTTATTGCTGATTACGAACAACGTAAAGCGCAAATCCGTGCACAAATAGAAGAAGCGGCAAGCGCAGTGAATGCGGTTGTTGCAATGGATGAAGACTTATTAGAAGAAGTTACTTCACTGGTAGAGTGGCCAGTAACGTTAACGGCAACATTTGAAGAAGCATTTTTAGATGTACCTGCCGAAGCGCTAATTTACACCATGAAGGATGATCAAAAATACTTCCCGCTATTAGATCAAAACGGCAAACTTTTAAATAAGTTTTTGTTTGTATCTAACATCGAAAGTAAAGATCCAAGTGTAGTTATATCTGGTAACGAAAAAGTAGTGCGCCCACGTTTAGCTGATGCGCAGTTCTTCTTTGAAACAGATAAAAAGAAAACCCTAGAAAGCCGCCTAGAATCACTTGATACTGTTTTATTCCAAAAGCAGTTAGGTACGCTTAAAGATAAATCTGTACGTATTAGCGAGCTTGCCGGCTACATTGCAGAGCAACTAGGTGCCGACAAAGACCTTGCAAAACGTGCTGGCCTATTAAGTAAAACAGACTTAATGACCGAAATGGTAATGGAATTTACCGACGTGCAAGGTGTAATGGGTATGCACTATGCACGCTTTGATGGCGAAGCAGAAGATGTAGCTATTGCACAAAACGAGCAATACATGCCGCGTTTTGCGGGCGACAATTTACCTACAAACCTAATCAGCTGTGCAGTAGCAATTGCAGATAAGTTTGATACGCTGGTGGGTATTTTTGGTATAGGCCAAGCACCAAAAGGTGACAAAGACCCATTTGCACTTCGTCGTGCTGCCATTGGTGCACTGCGTATCATGGTAGAAAAAGAGCTACCGCTTGATATTTTAGACCTAGTAGCAAAAGCACAAACACTGTTTGGCGAAAAGCTTACTAACCTAAATGTATCAACCGACGTATTTGACTTTATGCTAGGGCGCTTCCGCGCATGGTATCAAGACGAAGGCATTGAAGTAGATGTTATTCAGGCAGTACTGGCACGTCGTCCTACTAAACCTACTGACTTTGATCGTCGTGTTAAAGCAGTAAGCCACTTCCGTACGTTAGACGCCGCAGAAGCGCTTGCAGCAGCGAATAAGCGTGTAGGTAACATACTGGCTAAAAATAACATTACCACCGAAGGTGATGTTGATGAGAGCCTATTAAGCGACGACGCTGAAAAAGTATTAGCATCACAAGTAGCAAAATTTGCGACTGAGCTTGCACCACTTTACGCTGATGGAAACTACCAAGAGGCATTAAGCCAATTGGCAGGTATTCGCCAAAGTGTTGATAACTTTTTTGACAACGTCATGGTTATGGCCGACGATGAAGCTGTAAAGCAAAATCGCCTCGCACTATTAAGCCAGTTAAGCCGCTTATTTTTAGATATTGCAGATATATCTGTACTACAAAAATAACACCGCTTAAGCCAATAAAAAGCCAGCGTATTGCTGGCTTTTTAGTTTTAACAGAACGAAGGAAACCCATTAATGATGCCAATGAAACGAATTTTAACGCTTGCTATTGCCGGCTTACTCACAGCGTGTACTAGCCAAGTGTCTATTAACGACGTACTGCCTCAGCAAGAGCTGGATAAAACAGTTTACCTAAGAGGCGATTTTACGCTTTGGGATGCAGAGCCTCAGTACCAGTTTATGCCAGTAGGCGGCGCGCTTTACCAAGCAGAAGTTAAATTTAGTACCCCAGGTAAAGTGTACGAATTTAAAATAGCCGACGCCGATTTTAGTGAAGGCTACAACTGTGGCTATAGCGACTCACAACCTGCAGGGCAAAAACTAACGCTCGGCCAATCCGTACTGGCAGACTGTAATACTATTTATAACTACTTTAGCTACACGCCAGCGATAAAAGGCACCTACATAGTAAGTATTGATTACAGTGACTATGATAAGCCGAAGGTGACGATTAATAAGAAATAGCTGTTAGTTGGGAGCTGTCAGCTTTTAGCTGCCCGAGTGGGCTTATAGATTTGCGACAAGGATGTTGTAGGTAGAGTGAAACGAAACCCAACATGTGCGGCGAATAGAACTGTGCTGCTGGTTATCAAATACGTTGGGTTTCGTAAAACTCAACCCAACCTACATCAATAATAATTTTTATTGATTGCTATAAATATACAATCAAATTAATGAGCTTAGTTAGTCTAATTACAGTCGTAAACCAAAAGCGCGGTAATAGATAAGTAGATTTTAAGTAGGTTGGGTAGAGTGAAACGAAACCCAACATGTGCTGTGAGTAAAACAGTACTGCTGGTTATCAAATACGTTGGATTTCGTAAAACTCAACCCAACCTACATCAATAATAATTTTTATTGATTGCTATAAATTTGCAATCAAATTAATGAGCTTAGTTAGTATTAATTACAGTCGTAAACCAAAAGCGCGATAATAGGTAAGTAGATTTTAAGTAGGTTGGGTAGAGTGAAACGAAACCCAACACATGCGGCGAATAGAACTGTGCTGGTGGTTATCAAATACGTTGGGTTTCGAAAATTCAACCCAACCTACGCCAGGAATACGCTTTTGTGGTTGCTAGAGTATGCAACAATATCGTGGATAAGCTTGGCTTAAACTTGTCTTGATTATAATTAACAAAACTAATCTATACTCTTATTTATCTGTTTATTTTATGGATAAAAATATGCGTTATAAACGTATGTTAGAGGCGGGCGCATGTTATTTTTTTACGGTAAATTTAGAAGATAGATCTCAGCCTTTGCTTGTGGAAAATATAGAGTTATTACGCCGTGTATATTCAAAGGTGGCAAAAAAGCATCCAATAAAGACGATTGCAATTGTTATCATGCCCGATCATCTTCATGCTATTTGGCAATTACCTAAAGGTGATAGTAATTACGCAATGCGTTGGCGACTTATAAAATCATGCTTTTCTCGAGAGCTGCCAGCAACAGAGTTTTGTAATAAAAGTCGAATAGCTAAAGGAGAGCGCGGGATTTGGCAGCGTCGCTATTGGGAACATAAAATTAGAGATGAAGAAGACTTAAATAATCATATTAATTATATTCACTACAACCCGGTGAAACATAACCATGTTATTAAAGTGAGTGATTGGCCATTTTCAAGCTTTCATCAATACGTTAAAAATTCAAAACTAAGCCAAGATTGGGAGTGCAATAATGATTCAACCACTTTGTATGATGAATAAAATTTCGGTGTTATAAAACAAGTTGGGTTTCGTAAAACTCAACCCAACCTACATCTGGTTTAAGTTCTTAACGATGCGTTAAATATTCAAAAATAACCCAACTTACTAAACCAACTTTCAAACCTATAACCCTTTCTTCACCACATACCTATACGGTGCTTCATCGGCGTCTGTAGCCACCAGCGTGTGATCCATAAATGTACAAAAACTTGGAATATCGCGAGTGGTTGATGGGTCATCCGCGGTAATTAATAACGTTTCACCGTCGTTCATCTTACGAATTGCAGCGCGTAACATCATTACAGGTTCTGGGCAGCGTAGGCCCATGGCGTCTAATTGGTGATCGGGATTATCAAAGCTCATAAAAAGTTACCTGTAAAAATAGTCGCGGCTTGGTTTGGTCGGGTAGTTTAGCGCAATTAATCTGTTTGGTTAACTGTTTTGCATATAACGGGTAAGCGTAATACAGTAAAAAATAATCTGGTTTAAATTTAATACACCCGATCACATTATTCATATCAGCAATAAGCTGGTGGCATAAAAAAAGGCGAACTAACTTGCGCTAGTTCGCCTTTTTAATCACCAAGATGGTTTACATGTTTAAGTTAATACTTAGTCTTGAACACGTTCAAATACAGTCGCGATGCCTTGGCCTAAACCAATACACATAGTTGCTAGACCATATTTTGCATTTTTGTCTTCCATTAAGTGTATAAGCGAGGTGCTAATACGCGAACCTGAACAACCTAGTGGGTGGCCAAGTGCGATTGCGCCGCCGTTTAAATTCACTTTTTCATCAACCACGTCTGCTAAACCTAAGTCTTTAAGTACAGGCAGTGATTGTGCTGCAAATGCTTCGTTAAGCTCTGCTACGTCAATGTCATCAATAGTAATACCAGCTTGTGCAAGTGCTTTTTTACTTGCTGGTACTGGGCCGTAACCCATGATTGATGGATCGCAACCGGCAACAGCCATTGCTTTAACGCGTGCACGAATTGGTAAGCCAAGCTCTTTTGCTTTCTCTTCGCTCATTACTAACATGGCTGATGCGCCATCAGAAAGTGCAGAAGATGTACCCGCAGTAACCGAGCCTGAAGCCGGGTTAAATACTGGGCGAAGCTGAGATAAACCTTCAACCGTTGTTTCAGGGCGAATTACTTCATCATCTTCAACTAAAATTAAAGAGCCATCAGCTGCGTGGCCTTCCATTGCTAAAATTTCGCGGCGGAAACGCCCTTCAACTGTTGCAGCATGTGCACGTTGATGTGAGCGGTATGCAAATTCGTCTTGCTGCTGGCGGCTAATTCCGTGAATAGTAGCAAGGTATTCTGCAGTTAAACCCATAGAGCCAGATGCTTGCGCAATTGAAGTTGCTAAGCCTGGGTGAAAGTCGTTACCGTGAGTCATAGGTACGTGACCCATGTGCTCAACACCACCAATAAGGTAAGTGTCGCCAGCGCCTGTCATAATTGCGCGTGCTGCGTCATGCAATGCTTGCATAGACGAGCCACATAAACGGTTAACGGTTGTAGCAGGTACTGAGTGTGGAATACCTGCAAGCAGTGATGCGTTACGTGCAACGTTAAAGCCTTGCTCTAATGTTTGCTGTACACAGCCCCAATAAATATCGTCAATTGATGCAGGGTCAACTGCTGGGTTGCGCTCTAATAACCCTTTCATAAGGTGAGCACTTAAATCTTCCGCACGCTTGTTTTTAAATACGCCGCCTTTTGAGCGACCCATTGGTGTGCGGATACAATCTACAATTACTGGATTATTCATGATATTAACCTTCCACCTTATAGAAAACACGACCTTCTTCGGCCCATTTGCGAGTTTGCTCTGATACTTGGTAAATCGCACCTAGGTGAGCATATTTGTCTGCTGCTGCAACAAAGTTAGCTAAACCTGTTTGATCTAAGTAACGGAACGCGCCGCCTCTAAATGGAGGGAAACCAACGCCGTATACAAGGGCCATATCAGCTTCTTGAGGAGAAGCAACAATGCCTTCTTGTAAACAAAGTAGTACTTCGTTGATCATTGGGATCATACAACGGTCGATAATTTCTTGTTTATCAAATTCTTTAGGTGCATCAGTAATTGGCGCTAGTAGCTCAACTGCTGTTGCATCGCTTGATTTTTTAAGACGACCACGACGGTCTGTTTCGTACTTGTAAAAACCTGCTTTGTTCTTTTGACCAAAACGTTTTTCGTTAGCAAAAACAGTCACCGGATCTTTTTCTGCGCGTGCCATACGCTCTGGGAATCCGTCAGCCATTACGCCAGTACAGTGATAAGCCGTATCAATACCTACAACATCAAGCAGGTAAGCCGGGCCCATTGGCCAGCCAAATACGTTTTCCATTACTTTATCTACTTTTGCAAAGTTAGCGCCTTCAACAACTAATTTGCTAAAGCCTGCAAAGTAAGGGAATAAAACACGGTTTACAAAAAAGCCAGGGCAATCGTTTACAACAATTGGAGACTTGCCAAGTTTAAGAGCGTAATCAACAACTGCATTAATTGTTTTATCAGAGGTTTTTGCACCACGGATAATTTCTACTAATGGCATTTTTGGCACTGGGTTGAAAAAGTGCATACCACAGAAGTTTTCTGGCTTTTCTAACGCTTCTGCAAGTAAGTCGATACAAATAGTCGATGTGTTTGATGTAAGTACCGTGCCTTCAGGCATGTTCTTTTCAAGGTCAGCTAATACCGCTTGCTTAACTTTAGGATTTTCTACTACGGCTTCAACAATAATGTTGGCGTTTTGTAGGTCTGCATCGTTAAGCGTTGGCTTAATTTTGCTAAGCGTTGCCAGCATTTTTTCCATAGGCATGTGGCCGCGTTTAACTTTTGCACCCAGTAGTTTAGATGCTTCACCCATACCTAAATCAAGCGCGTCCTGTTGGATGTCTTTCATTACAATTGGGGTACCTTTATAAGCAGACTGGTATGCAATACCGCCGCCCATAATACCAGCGCCTAATACAGCCGCTTGTTTAATTTCAACATCGCTGTGCTTAGCAAGCTTACGTGCTTTACCTTTAATAAACTGGTCATTTAAGAAAATACCGGTTTGCGCTGCAGCTTCGTTAGTGCGCGCAAGTTTTGCAAAGTTAGCATTTTCGATTGCCATTGCTTCATCGCGAGTACAGTTGGCCGCTGCTTTAATAGTGCGAACTGCCATAACCGGAGCAGGATAGTGGCCTTTGGTTTTACCCATTACCATACCTTCTGCCATTGCAAAGCTCATGCCTTGCTCAACACGGTTTAATTTAAGTGGCTGAAGTTTAACATCGCGCTTTGCCTGCCAATCTAGCTTGCCGGCAATTGCTAATTCAAGTGTTGCTAGGCTTGACTCTAAAAGTTTGTCAGCACTAACTACCGCGTCAAACGCACCTACTTTTAGGGCGTCAGCGGCACGGTTTTCTTTGCCTGAGGTGATCCAAAGCATGGCGTTATCTGCGCCAATAATGCGTGGTAAGCGCACTGTGCCACCAAAACCAGGCATTATACCTAGTTTAACTTCTGGTAAGCCCATTTTAGCGGTTTCGCTTGCAACGCGATAATCGGTAGCAAGTGCCCACTCACAGCCGCCGCCAAGTGCCAAGCCATTTATAGCGCTAAGAGTTGGGAATGGTAAGTCTTCGATTGCGTCAAAAACGTCGGTTGCGTTTTTGATCCACGTTACTAATTCTTCTTCTGGTTTAGTAAATGTTGGTAAAAATTCGAAGATATCTGCACCAATAATAAAGTGATCTTTATCACTGGTAAAAATCATGCCTTTGATATCAGAATTAGACGCTAATTCTTTTAATGCTGCTGCACAATCTGAAAGAGTTTGCTGAGATAGTGTGTTTACAGAACCTGCAACACAAAACTTAAACTCGGCGATGTTTTCCTTTAGGAAGCTAACTTCAAAGGAATCGCTTTTATATAACATTATTATTCTCCCTAGTTGACGAACTAAGACTGGTACGATGAGTTTGTATTTCGACCAGTGTGCTTGCTTTAAAATTAAAATGCAACGAAAAATTTAACTCGGTTACAAACGGTTGGTTAAAATATAGCTGGTTTGGTGCTAAGGTGTACTGGAATATGCTAAAGGTACTCATTAATTATTATGAGTGCGTAAATTAAATGTTGTTCATACTTTATTAAAGGCACTCTCATTATTGTTTTAGTGTCTCAAACTGGAAATTATTAACCCTGACAGGTCGTTAAACCTAAAGGATATTATGAAAAAAATTTTATTAAGCGCTGTGGCAGCTGCCTTTATTCTTCCTTTTAGTTCTGCCCAAGCGAGTATCGATAATGACGCGTTTTTAGATGCTGAAAAAAAAGTGCGCTATGGAAGCTACCAAGACTTTAAAGAAGCAATAAACGGGTTAGACCACCCGCTAAAGCCGTATGTCGAAAAAACATATTGGCAACGCCATCCCAATTTTAAATACCAAAGCGAAATAGAAGATTACCTAACCATTTATGAACATACCCCGCTTGAGTGGCCGGTACGCAAAGCGTGGTTAGAGTATCTTGAAAAAAACAATAAAAAAGCAGCTTATATAAAAAACTACCGAGAAACGTCTAACGCAGCGCTAACATGCACGTTTTTAGATTTTCAGCTTGATTTAGGGGCGCCAGAAAAAGCCATTTTTAATCAGGTTACCGATTTATGGACGGTGGGTAAGTCGCAACCGAATGAATGCGACCCGCTATTTTCGCTTTGGCGCAAAAAAGGCTATTTAAATAATGAACTTATATGGAAGCGCATAACGCTTGCAGCGCAGGGCGGTACGCAAAGTTTACTCCCTTATTTAAAAACGTTGTTACCTAAAAACGAGCGTTACTTAGCCGATTTATACTTAAAAGTACGCCGCGACCCTAGTGCGGCAGCAGGCTTGTATCGTTATAAAACTAAGTCGGCAAAAGAAGCGCAAATAGCCATTTATGGTGTTAAGCGTTTAATTTGGCGCGATAAAGCGCTGGCTTTAAGAGCCTGGCAAAAGCTAGAAAAAATGTTTACCTACAGCGATGAAGAAAAAGCAGATTTATATTACACGTTTGCTTTATCGCTTGCTTCAAGTGGGCATAAGCAGGCTAGTTTTTGGCTTAATAAAGTGCCTAAAGCGCGACAAGACAGAAAGTTAATTCAGTGGCAACTTGGTAATATGCTTAAAACCCAAGACTGGGAAGGCATAGCGGCTTTTTTTACAGGTAAAGACGATTTAAGTTTAGGTCAGCAATATTGGCTTGCTTATAGCTATGCTAAGCGAGGCGAGCAACAAAAAGCAGACGAAATTTGGACTAAAGTGGCCGCTAACCGCGATTACTATGGTTTTTTAGCGGCGGCACGATTAGGGCTGCCGGTTGATTTAAACAATCAGCCTTTGCAGGTTGATCAAAAATTAGTAGAGAAGGTGAAGAATGCGCCGGGCTTTAAACGTGCAAAAGCACTTTACGAACTCGAGCGTTTTACCTCTGCACGCCGAGAATGGAATTACTTAACGAACACCTCTACCGATGAAGAAAAACTAGCTGCCTCAAAGGTTGCAGCGCAAAACAATTGGCACGATAACGTTATTTTCACGTTAGCTAAAATTAAAGCATGGGATTATGTTGAACTGCGTTTTCCGTTTGCATTTCAAGATATATTTGAGCGCTACAGTAAACGCAGCAAAATAGACCCCGCGTGGAGTATTGCAATTGCACGGCGCGAAAGCTCGTTTGCACCAGATGCGCGTTCGCATGCAAATGCGCGTGGTTTAATGCAATTACTCCCTAGTACGGCAGAATACGTTAACAAAGCAAGGGTATCGAGTACGCGTTTGTACCAACCTAAAACCAATATACGCTTAGGTACTAGTTACTTGCAGTACTTAAAAAAGAAAAACAAAGGGAATGAAATACTTGCTACGGCTTCTTACAACGCAGGGTATCATCGTATTAAACGCTGGTTACCTGACGAAGCCATACCTGCAGAGCTATGGGTTGAGCTGATCCCGTATAGAGAAACGCGAGATTACGTAAAAAATGTGTTTGCTTATCGCCAGGTTTATCACACCCGGATGGGCCGAGAAGGAAACGTGCTCGCGCCGTTACTCAACATGAAAATGGGCGGGTAAATTATGTAATACCAATTGCCTAAAATATTTAGCCATTCTAGCGTGCTAAATAAAGGGCTAATAACGTAACACGATGGGTATAAGTATTAGGGGGATATTTACATGTTAAATATCCCCCTTTTTTGAGCGCTTTACGTTTAAGTGGTAGACTCAAAGCAAGTTAAATTTAACAGATGGATTAACAATGGATAAATTAGCCGTTTTATATGCAGAGCATATTGCCACATTACAACAACGTACGCGTACAATTTGTGACCGTGAAGGGCTCGAGGGTTTAGTTATTCACTCAGGCCAAGCTAAGCGCCAGTTTTTAGACGACATGTATTACCCATTTAAAGTTAATCCACACTTTAAAGCATGGCTTCCTGTTATTGATAATCCACATTGTTGGATTGTGGTAAATGGTAGCGATAAACCTAAGCTTATTTTTTACCGCCCAGTTGATTTTTGGCACAAAGTACCAGATGAGCCGCGTGATTTTTGGGCTGAGTACTTTGATATAGAATTATTGCTACAGCCTGATCAAGTTGAAAAACTATTACCTTACGATAAAGCTAAATACGCTTACATGGGCGAATACCTAGAGGTAGCGCAAGCGCTTGGCTTTAGTATTATGAATCCTGAGCCGGTACTTAACTATTTTCATTATAACCGCGCTTATAAAACGCAGTACGAGCTTGAATGTTTACGCCAAGCCAACCGCATTGCGGTAGATGGACATAAAGCAGCACGCGATACGTTTTATAATGGTGGTAGCGAATTTGATATTCAGCAAGCGTACCTTATGGCTACACGCCAAAGCGAAAACGAAATGCCGTATGGCAACATAGTAGCGCTTAACGAAAACTGCGCTATTTTGCATTACACACATTTTGAGCCAAAAGCACCGCTTACTCATAATTCGTTTTTAATCGATGCTGGCGCAAACTTTAATGGGTATGCCGCAGATATAACCCGTACGTACGATTTTAAAAAACAGGGCGAATTTGCTGAGCTAGTACAAACTATGACGGCAATACAAATTGAGCTAGGCAACGCATTAAAGCCTGGCATGTTATATGGCGATTTACACGTTGATTGCCATAACCGTATTGCGCAAATTCTTAGCGACTTCAATATTGTAAACTTACCTGCAACAGAAATTGTGGAACGTAAAATTACCTCAACATTTTTCCCTCATGGCTTGGGCCATCACCTTGGCCTACAAGTGCACGATATGGGCGGCTTTATGCGTGATGATAAAGGCACCCACCAGCCATCGCCAGAAGGGCACCCATTCTTGCGTTGTACTCGTAAAATAGAGAAAAACCAAGTATTTACTATTGAGCCAGGGCTTTACTTTATAGACTCATTATTAGGTGATTTAGCGCAAACCGACAGTAAGCAGTTTATTAACTGGGAAAAAATTGAGTCGTTAAAACCATACGGCGGTATTCGTATTGAAGACAATATTATTGTTCACGAAGACAGCCTAGAAAATATGACTCGTGATTTAGCGCTCGACTAAGCTAATAAAGACGAGCTCGCCAATACGCGCTAAAATACGCGAATGCAAAGGGGCCTTTTGGCCCCATTTTTAATTGAGCTTTAATTATGTCTGAATATAAATACCCCGCCGATGATGTGTTTCATCAAGAAGAAATTAAAAAAAGCACCTTTATAGTTCATATCGCGCATACGCCAGACCTACAGGCTGCTAAAGCATTTATTAAAAGCATTGAAGAAAAGTACCCAGATGCTCGTCATAATTGTTGGGCGCACGTAGCGGGTAACCCAGGCGGAAGCCATGTTTATGGTTTTTCTGATGATGGCGAGCCAAATGGTACCGCAGGAAAGCCGATGCTTAATGTGCTGGTGGGTTCTGGACTTGGCGAAATTACTGCGGTTGTCACCCGTTATTTTGGCGGTATAAAGCTGGGCACCGGTGGGTTAGTGCGTGCCTATGGTGGGTCGCTTAATAATGCACTTTCGCAGCTAAAAACGGTGACTAAAGTACCGAGTATCGAGATTGTAGGCCAGAGTGAATACAGCATGCAGGGCGCAATAGAGCAATTGTTAAAAACCAATTATCAAGTACTTAACATAGAAAAACAATTTACTGCTAATATTGAATGGGTTATTACTATTGATAGCCGCCAAGCAAAACAGGCCATTAAAGATATTTTTGATTTAAGCCATGGCGCAGTTGAGTTAACTATCAAAGAGTAAGACAATAACTTACACACTTATATTTACTAATAATAAAAGCGATAAGCTACATGCAATTTCGTACCATCATAAAAATCCTTGGCCAACTTGTTGCGCTGTTTAGTATTACCATGGTGCCGCCTGCGGTGGTGTCTTTATTTTATAAAGATGGTGGTGGTGTTCCTTTTGTATTAGCGTTTATATTTAGTGTGGTTATTGGTTTAACAGCTTATTACCCAAACAGGCATGAAAACGGCGACTTAAAAGCACGCGAAGGCTTTTTAATTGTTGTACTGTTTTGGCTGGTACTAGGGGCGTTTGCATCGTTACCGCTGATTTTTTTACAAGAACCTAATTTGTCTATGGCCGATGCGGTGTTTGAGGCCTTTTCTGGCCTTACAACCACTGGGGCCACGGTACTTACCGGAATTGAATACCTGCCTAAGTCTGTTTTGTTTTATCGCCAGCAATTACAGTGGTTTGGCGGTATGGGTATCATTGTACTTGCTGTTGCTATACTGCCCATGCTTGGGGTCGGTGGCATGCAGTTATACCGAGCTGAGATCCCAGGCCCAGTAAAAGATTCAAAAATGACCCCCCGTATTGCCGATACCGCAAAGCACCTTTGGTACATTTATGTGTCGTTAACGGTAACCTGTATGTTGGCGTATTGGGCGGCAGGTATGGAGTGGTTTGATGCTATATGCCATGCGTTTTCTACAGTGGCGATTGGCGGTTTTTCTACTTACGATGCCTCAATAGGGCACTTTGATAGCCCTGTCATTAACTTTATATGTGTTTTCTTTTTAATTATTGCTGCGGTTAACTTTTCACTGCATTACGCGGCGGTAGCGAGTCGTAATGTTCAGGTATACATTCGCGACCCTGAATTTAAAGTTTTTTTACTGATACAGTTAGCGCTGGTGGTGATTTGTTTTACGGTGCTCTCATCTAACGAAATATTTGCCGATGGCGATGAAACCCTCGATCAGGCCTTATTTCAGGCGGTTTCTATGAGTACCACAGCCGGTTTTGCCACTGATAACTTTTCTACTTGGCCGCTGTTTTTACCTATATTGCTTATTTTTTCGAGCTTTATAGGTGGCTGTGCAGGTTCAACCGGTGGCGGTATGAAAGTTGTACGCGTGTTTTTACTTTACCTACAAGGCATACGTGAGCTTAACCGCTTAGTGCACCCACGTGCTATATACTCTATTAAGCTTGGTCGTAAAGCCTTGCCCGATAAAGTAGTTGAAGCGGTTTGGGGGTTTTTCTCAGCGTACGCATTGGTATTTATTATTATAATGCTGGCGCTAATGGGAACCGGCATGGATAACATTACCGCGTTCTCTGCTACAGCGGCATGTTTAAATAATTTAGGCCCAGGCTTAGGTGATGTTGCCTCGCATTATGGGGCGGTGAGCGATGGTGCCAAATGGCTATTAACCATTGCCATGGTATTTGGTCGCTTAGAAATATTCACTTTACTCGTGCTATTTACGCCGACCTTTTGGCGTGGGTAATAATATAAAAATGATGCTCAGGAACAGGCATGCCACATTCTAATTTAGATAAATTACACCAGTTAACAACAGGGCGATTGGTCGACTTGGAAATTGTTACGCCTACCAGTAGTAAACGCGTGAAAACAGAGTTTATTGGCTTGCTAGAAAATAAATTTATTATTTTAAATTACCCAAGTTCAAAGCGTTTACCTGCTGCAAGTGATTACCTACGTGATGGTGTAATGGTGGTGGTAAGAGCGGTTATAGAAGGCAGTGGCGGACAAGTAATAGCATTTAGGCAGCAGCTTATGTCGGTTGCCTCACACCCTGCTAGGCTCATTTTTATTAATTACCCTACGCAAGTGCAGTTATTTGCACTGCGCGCGCAAACACGCATACCTACCTTATTACCTGCAAAATTAACTCTCAGTGACGATAGAGTACTTGAAGGGGTGATTAAAGACATCTCGCTTACCGGGGTGATGTTTGATGTACGCGGCGATCAAAACGATGAAAATATTAAAGATATGCAATGCACGGTGACGGTTGATACCAACAATAAAGCATTTACTGGCGAAATATGCAGTGTAAAAGAACACGCTGCGGGGGTTAATTGTGGTATTAAACTTTTAGCCAGTGAAGATGAAATGAAGGCATTTATGAAAGAGCACTTTATCGATCCCGCAATGCTTGAGTTGCCATTAGAGTAAGTACTTTCGCTTAATAGCAACAAATGGCCATTTTTTATTTTAGTGGCAGTCATATTTTTTAAAACTTCACAAAATATTTTTTATTTTCTATAAAAATCAGATGTATAGATTAGTTTTACGAGTGAGTTATTTTAATACGTTAGCTCCCCTCACGGCTAAAATTTAGTCTCTTTTTTCGATAAATCTTCACCCTTACAATTTACGCCGAAAATTGTAGCTTTTTTCTTTTATGTAACTAGCTGTTTTTATTGTATTTAAAAACTTAGCTTTACCCTTTGTTGCTAGTTTGCAACATAAAACCCCCGCAAATTTATCAAAAATAGCCAAGCACTAATTTAACTGATTGAAATTAATAAACTTTTAAAACTTGGCATTCAAGTTGTAATAGTCTGGCTGTACTGAACAATAACGTGATTTAAAGTAAAACACTTAATCGCACACATATACTTGAAGGAATTATATTATGAAAAGCATTAATAAAACTTTAGCACTTATCGCCCTTGCTTCATCATCAGCGGTATTTGCAGCAACCGATTTTGATACGTTAGATGTAGATGGCAGCGGCACAATTAGCAAATCAGAGGCATCAATTGATGCAAAACTGATGAGCATGTTCTCAGAATTAGATACTGACCAAGATGGTGAGCTATCAAAAGAAGAATTTTCAGAAGCTTAAAGTGTGGTAACAATCCTGAGTTGCCAATGACAACCTAAGTAGGCAAGGGAGCTTACGAAAAAGGATTACAAGGATTACGTACACCACGTAGTGAACTTAACTAATTTGTTTATATTGAAGGATTAAATTATGAAGCATTTAAATAAAGCACTCGCATTTATGGCTATTGCCTCTTCTTCTGCTGCCTTTGCAGGGACTGATTTTGACACGCTAGATGTAGATGGCAATGGTGCCATTAGCCAAGCTGAGGCATCGGTTGATGCGGATTTAATGGCTGAGTTTGTTGAGCTTGATACCGACGGAAATGGTGAGCTTTCAAAGCAAGAGTTCTCTAAATACTAGGGTGTGATGATCTTTGCCAATTGAGCGCAGGACAGCGCATGTTCACTTAGCAAAGAGTCATTTTCTCTAATCCAATGTGCATTAAAACTTAATAATGCACATTGGCAAAAGCACTTTTTAGTTAATTTTTAAACCCATGGATCTTAGAAAAGGATTTCCTCTTAATTAGGACACAACTATGAAAACATTAAATACAGCACTTGCCGTTATCGTATTAGCTTCTTCATCAGCGGCGTATGCTGCAGTCGACTTTGCCTCGTTTGATGCCGATGGTGATGGTGCAATTTCAAAGCAAGAAGCGCAGGTAAATTCACAGCTAGTGAAAATTTTTGACCAGCTAGATACTGATGGTAATGGTGAAATTTCTGAGCAAGAGTTTTCAAAAGTACAGTAATTAGAAGCTGCTAAGCAGGGTTGCCTAGCATTAAAAAACATACTCCACTAAAGCCGCCTTAGTCAGCGGCTTTTTTGTGTTTAACTATAAAAATATAGCGCTAACTTGGAATAGCTTTTCTACTACGTTGATATGCTTTTTATCGATTAAAAACATAATAACGTGATCACCAGACATAATAACGGTGTCGTCGTGGGCAATCAGTACGTCGTCATTACGTACAATAGCGCCAATCGTTGTACCTGCAGGTAGCTTGATATCGGCAATCGCACGGCCAACTACTTTTGATGTGTTTTCATCGCCATGGGCAACGGCTTCAATGGCCTCTGCCGCGCCTTTACGTAACGAGTACACATTAACAATATCGCCACGGCGTACGTGTGTAAGTAGCGCCGAAATAGTTGCTTGTTGTGGTGATATAGCAATATCTATTTCACCCCCTTGCACTAAATCTACATACGCACCACGCTGAATAAGCACCATGGTTTTTTGTGCGCCCATGCGTTTTGCAAGCATGGCCGACATTATATTTGCTTCATCGTCGTTGGTTACGGCAATAAACACATCAACTTGTTCTATGTGCTCTTCAGATAGTAGTTCTTGGTCTGAGGCGTCTCCACAAAACACGACGGTGTTATCTAGCATTTCAGAGAGTTGCTCAGCACGCTCTTTACTGCGCTCTAATAACTTAACGCTGTGGTTTTTTTCCAGTGAGCGAGCAAGGCCTGCACCAATGTTACCGCCACCGGCTATCATAATTTTTTTGTAAGAACGCTCAAGTTTTTGTAGCTCGTTCATAACCGCACGAATATGCTTAGTGGCAGCAATGAAAAATACTTCATCGTCCGCTTCTATTACCGTGGTGCCCAGTGGTTTTATAGCTTTACCTTGGCGATAAATTGCTGCTACACGGGTTTCTACATTCGGAATATGCTCTTTTAAAGCAGAAAGCGCATAACCCACTAATAAGCCACCGTAGTAAGCTTTTACAGCCACAAGAGAGAGCATGCCATCGGCAAATTGCAGCACTTGCAACGCGCCTGGGTAATCTATTAAACGGCGAATATATTTGGTAACAAGTGCTTCGGGGGCAATATAGTGATCAACCGGGAGGTCATCGTTATGAAATAGCTTTTCGCGGTATTTTAAATATTGCTCTGATCGGATACGGGCTATTTTAGTGGGCGTATTAAAAATACTATACGCGACTTGGCAGGCCACCATATTGACTTCATCTGAGCTGGTTACCGCAATAATCATGTCGGCGTCTTCAGCACCTGCACGTCTGAGCACATCTGGGTGAGCACTGTGCCCCGTGACCCCTTGTAAGTCGTACTTATCTTGTAGCTCTCGTAAGCGGTTGCCGTCTATATCAACAACGGTTATTTCGTTTTGTTCGCCAACTAAGTTTTCAGCAAGCGTACCACCGACTTGTCCGGCACCGAGTATGATTATTTTCATTATTTACCCGAATTACTGTTTAATTAAAAAAATAGCCATTTACTGTTTAATAAATGGCTATTGAGTGTACGGCTATTAGGCTTTTTTAACTAGCTTAGCGTAATAAAATCCGTCGCTTTCACCTGGTAGTAATTGTAAACCAGGGTTGGTAACTGTGTCGTTGTCGTGCAGTGGTATATGCTCAACGTCACTATTATTAGCTAAAAATTTAGCGACTTGCTGTTGGTTCTCTTGCGGCAGTACCGAACAGGTTGCGTATATCATTGTGCCGCCTGGTTTTAGTAGCGGCCAAATGCTATTGAGTATATCGCTCTGTAGTGTAGCTAAATCTTCAATGTCTGATGCGCGGCGAAGCCATTTTATATCTGGGTGGCGGCGTATAACCCCGGTTGCCGAACAAGGGACATCTAATAAAATGCGGTCAAACTGTTGCTCATCCCACCATGTGTGTGGCTGCGAAGCGTCTGCACATTGTAGGTCTGCGCCTAAACCGATACGGGTTAAATTTTGTTTAACACGTTCTAGGCGAGTGGCGTCACTATCAAGTGCTAATACTTCTGCATCAGCAAGCTCTAATATATGACATGTTTTACCGCCAGGTGCTGCACAGGCATCTAAAATGTATTCATCAGCTTGAGGTGCTAAAAAGCGTGCGGCTAATTGTGCTGCGGCGTCTTGAACTGAGCAGGCGCCCACATCAAATTCTGGCAACGAAAATACATCACGCGGCTTAGCTAGTTTAATACCATCAACAAACTCAGGGTTTAACGTGTGCTCTATATCGTTAGCCGTTAACATTTCGCTGTATTGTTGCGTGCTGTATTGGGCTTGATTGACACGTAACCACATAGGGGCTTGTTGTTGGTTTTCTTCAAGAAGCGCTTCCCAGTTGTCTGGGTAGGCAGCTTGCACTTGTTTAATAAACCAATTTGGATGGTTATATAAACACACTGGTATTTGCTTGGCTTTTTCTTCAAGCTCGCTTTGTTGGCGCTGAAAGCTACGCAAAATAGCGTTGATTAAGCCTTTTAAGCCTAATGCACGCATTTGGCCAAGGGCATTAACGGTTTCAGAAATGGCGGCATGCGGTGGCACGCGCATATGCTGCAGCTGATAGATACCGACATATAACAAAAACTGAAAAATACGACGCTTACCTTTAAGTGGCTGTTCTACTAAATGTTGGCAGTAGTTTTCAAGGCTAGGTAGGTAGCGCAACACGCCGTAACAAATTTGCTGTAATAGCGCTTTGTCTTTAGGGGGCAGGCCTTGGCTGGCAAATGGTAGCTCTTGATTTAGCGAAGCGCCTTTATCAACCACGTTATATAAAGTTTCAGCGGCAAGCGCACGTACGTTTTGAACATTACTCATTGTTTTCGCCTAATACGGTGCCAGGAGTTACCCAGTCACTGCGACCGTTTAAAAAGTCGCTAATTGCCATTGGTTTTTTACCTTGGGGTTGCAGCTGTGTAATACTTAATGCCTGCTTGCCACACGCCACTACAATGCCGTTTTTATCGCTTGATAAAACAACGCCCGCACGGCCTGTTTGCTCAACTACTGAGGCTTGGTAAATTTTTACGCTGTGCTCACCCATTTGAGTAAAACACACTGGCCATGGATTAAATGCACGAATATTACGCTCAATTTGTACGGCATCCATCGTCCAATCAATATTTGCCTCCTCTTTTGAAAGCTTTTTAGCGTAATTTGCCAGCTCGTCGTTTTGCGGCTCAGCTATAAGCTCGCCATTGGCTAACTTATTAATGGTTTGAACAAGTGCTCCGGGACCAAGTTCAGCCAGTTTAGTGTATAAACTGGCACTGGTTTCATCCGCAGCAATAGGGCAGCGGCTAATGTGCAGCATGTCGCCGGTATCAAGCCCTTCATCCATTTGCATTATGGTTACGCCGGTATCTTCATCGCCAGCCCAAATTGCGCGCTGTATAGGCGCAGCACCGCGCCAGCGCGGTAAAATAGAGCCATGCACATTTAAGCACCCTAAGCGTGGCGCCTCTAAAATGGCTTTTGGTAAAATTAAGCCATAAGCCACCACTATCATGATATCGGCATTTAAGCTTTTAAGCTCAGTGAGTGCGTCTTCATTTTTTAATGATTGTGGCTGAAAAACAGGTAGCTCATGTTCAAGCGCAAGCGCTTTTACTTCACTGGCTTTTAACTTTTTACCACGCCCAGCAGGGCGATCTGGTTGGCTGTAAACTCCAACAATTTGGTGTTCGCTTTGAATTAACGCTTGTAGGTGACGAGCGGCAAAGTCCGGCGTACCGGCAAATATAATGCGTAGTGGTTTTGTCACTGAGTTTTCCTAAGGTGCTTATTACTTCGCGGCAAATTTAGCTTCTTTTTCAAGCTTTTTGCGAATACGTTGACGCTTTAATGGCGATAGGTAATCAATAAATAGTTTACCTTGTAAGTGATCTAGTTCGTGTTGAATACAAATAGCTAATAGCTCATCTGCATCTAGTACAAATTCTTCACCATTTTCGTTAAGAGCAGCAACGGTTACGGTTTCAGCACGGTCTACTTTTGCGTAAGAGTTAGGCACTGATAAGCAGCCTTCTTCGCTAATTGTTGCACCATCTTTTTTAATAATTTGTGGGTTAATTAAAACCAGTGGTTCGTCGCGTTCTTCTGATACGTCGATCACCACAATACGTTGATGAATATCAACCTGTGTAGCAGCTAGCCCAATGCCGTTTTCATCGTACATTGTCTCTAGCATGTCTTTTACAATTTGGCGAACGTTGTCATCAACCTGTGCAACTTCTTTTGCTACCGTACGTAAACGCTCATCTGGAAATCTTAAAACTTCTAACCTAGCCATAGTTACCTTTTTACACTTGTGCTTAATTTAGGGTATTGTATGCTCTTATTTTAGCCATTCGCGTTCCCCTTTAACAGGTTTTGGTCAATAATAATGAAAAAACAATACAAGGAAGCCCAATGAAATCTCAATTGGCTGCAATTATGTTTGCACTAAGTACTGCTTTTCCTGCAGTCGCTGATGTTTTACAAATAAAAAAAGATGCTCCAAAACAATATGTTGTAAAAAAAGGCGATACCCTTTGGGATATTTCCGGCATTTATTTAGAAGAACCATGGCTGTGGCCAGAGTTGTGGCAAATGAACCCGCAAATAGATAACCCGCATCTAATTTACCCAGGCGATGCACTCGCGTTAGTGTACGACGCCGACGGTAACCCGCGTTTGGTGATTAATAAAGCGTACAGAAAATTATCGCCGCAAGGGCGTATTACACCAAAAGGTAATAACGCCATCACCACTTTGCCACTTGAAATAATTAAACCTTATTTAAGTTATGAGCAAGCGATTAACAGCGATGACATAGATGATAAGCCGTATATTTTAGGGGCAAACGAAAATACTAAAACGCAAACTCTCGGGCATATTTTATACGTTAAGGGCGATTTAAAAGTACATAAAGCATATGCTATTTATCACAAAGGCGAACCTTACATAGATACACAAACCGGTGAAGAGCTAGCCACTCGCGCTACTTATGTCGGTATGGCTCGTGCATTTAGAACGGGCGATGAACGCAATGGCGTACCATCGTCTTTACGGGTTGAGTCAGTTAAACAAGAAATACAACAAGGCGATTTTTTACTCCCTGCTATGCAAGGGCAAATGTTACCAGCGTACTTTAATATGCATCGTCCAAAGCAAAGTGTATCAGGCAGTGTTATTGACTCGCCGCGCCAAGTAAGAGAATTCAGCACAATGGATGTAGTGGTGCTAAACTTAGGTGCTGAGCAACAAATTGAAGTTGGTCATATCCTCGATTTAGAACGCCAATCACCCACCGTTATTGATGGCCCTCGAGGACCGCGTTATCCAGAGGATTCGAGCAAATTTGAAAAGCTTTTATCTGATGCAGGTGAATTATTTGGCAGCGAGCCAGATGAAGACACCACAACATGGACAATGCCACACGAAAAAGTGGGTGAGTTAATTGTATTTAAAGTGTATGACAAAGTGAGTTATGCATTAATAACAAAAAATCAGCACCCAATTCGCGTTGGAGATAGTGTAGTAATTCATTAAGTTGTAGCGAGTCGGTGCTCTAGGAGAGAGCATGGATCAGTCATCTGGCAAGCTAGCCCACTGGCTTGCCTTTTATATGTGTAAAGGCTTAGGTATTAAAACACTGTTAGCCTTATCACATACTCACCCCCTCGAATCATTATTTGATTTAAACCAAAGTGAATTACAACAGCTTGGCCTTACCCAAAACCAAGCCTGCAACTTACTCAATACCAATTGGCAGCAAGTAAACCATTACGAGCAACAAATACAGCAGCTTAATATTACAGTGGTGTGTATTTTTGATGCGCTATACCCAAACGAGCTAAAACACATAGCCAGTGCCCCTTTACTGTTATTTTGTAAAGGCGATATATCGCTATTATCTAGCCCGCAAGTGGCTATTGTTGGCAGTAGAAACGCGACCCCTACGGGGCTTGAAATAGCTTCGGAGCTTGCTTATCAGCTTACTTTAGCCGGTATTACTGTTACCTCGGGCATGGCGCGGGGTATTGATGGTGCCGCGCACAAAGGCGCATTGGCCAATAATGGCAAAACAATTGGTGTATTAGGGACTGGGGTTGATATTTACTACCCCAAACGCCATAAATTATTAACAGACCAAGTATTAGAGCATGGCTTATTAATAAGCGAGTTTTTACCGGGTACCGCTGCTAATGCGCATAACTTTCCACGCAGAAACCGTATTATATCTGGGCTGTCTTTAGGCGTGGTTATTGTAGAGGCTGAAATTAAAAGCGGTTCATTGATCACGGTACGTTACGCTATTGAACAAAATAAAGAAGTGTTTGCAGTACCAGGCTCTATTAAAAACCCATTATCGCAAGCGAGTCACTTTTTAATAAAGCAGGGCGCTAAGTTAGTCGAAAATGTAACAGATATTTTAGATGAGGTGAGCTTTTCTTATCAAAGCGGTCTATATAATAAAGAGGAGCCTGTAAACAAACAGTCACAGTGTGAGGTGTTAAATAGTATAGGGTATGAGGTAACCAGTGTTGATGAAATTGTACGTCGCGCCAAGTGGCCAATTGATAAAGTGCTGGCAAGGTTGCTCGATTTAGAGTTAGACGACGAAATAGAGCGAGTGTTAGACGGGTATATAAAGCTAAGCACAGGAAGGTAATATGTTTGATATTCTCATGTATCTTTTTGAAAACTACATTCACAGTGAAGCCGATATTTATATTGAAGAAAACGAGCTTACCGATGAATTACTTCGCGCGGGCTTTAATAAGACCGAAATTTTTAAAGCGTTAAACTGGCTTGAACAATTGGCCGATTTACAACGCAGCGACGAGTCGCCTTATTTAATTACAAAGCCTCACCAAGCAATGCGCATTTTTACCGATAGCGAATGCAAAATGTTAAACGTTGAATGCCGTGGCTTTTTGATGTTTTTAGAGCAAATAAGGGTCGTTAACAGTGTAACCCGTGAAATGGTTATGGACCGCCTAGCCGCATTAGATAAACCTTATATTTCGCTCGATGACTTAAAGTGGGTGGTGCTTATGGTGCTATTTAACGTACCTGGCTCAGAAGAGGCTTACGAGCAAATGGAAGACCTTATATTTGACGAACCCACCGAACTTCTACATTAAAATTGTATGCCAAACCACTTAAACATATATGCACAGCTTGTATCTTTAAGTGGTTTGGGTATATTAGGCGAAAATTCAGCAACCCATTAGGAACCTCATGAGTAAAATCGACCATTCGCTTTTCTCGGCGGATAAACACGCCTTAGAAAAAGAATACGAAGTCTGCCCACAATGTGGTTCTGAATTAGTGATCCGTAACTCTAAAACAGGTCCGTTTTTGGGTTGTGCTAGTTACCCTAAATGCGACTTTATTCGTCCATTAGCGCATCACGACAGCAACGAAATAAAGGTGCTTGAAGATTCAGCCTGCCCACAGTGCACAAAACCGCTGGTGGTTAAAAATGGCCGTTATGGCATGTTTATTGGGTGTACAGGGTACCCTGAGTGTCATTATATCGCTCACGATGAAGAACCTAATAATAACGATGATGAATTACCTGGGTGTCCTAAATGCAAAAAAGGGCAGCTAGTTGCACGCAGCAATAAATTTGGTAAAACGTTTTACTCATGCGATTGTTACCCAAGCTGTAAATATACTCTAAATAACAAACCCATAGCCAAGCCATGCCCTAAGTGCGATTGGCCGCTTGTTATTGAGAAAAAAATGGCCAATGGTACTGTGCTACAGTGCCCACAAAAAAGTTGCCTGCATAAACTTACCACTACTGATTAATATAAATTTCTGGAGCATATTTTGTCAGACCTTTCTACATTGCCTACGGCTATATCTTGCTTAGAGCAAGGTGAAGTTATTTTATATCCTACTGAAGCTGTCTATGGTTTAGGGTGTGATCCAGATAATCAGCAAGCTGTTGAGAAGTTGCTAAAAATAAAACAGCGTCCCGTTGAAAAGGGCCTTATTTTAATCGCCGATAACTACGGCCAGTTATTAAAGTATGTTGACGATGTAAAGCTGCCAATGGACAAGCGCGCTGATATTTTTTCTAGTTGGCCCGGTGCTATTACCTGGGTAATGCCTGCAGCTAAAAATACGCCTAAATGGTTAACAGGGCAGTTTGATACGATTGCAGTACGGGTTACTGATCATCCAAGTGTTAAGCGCTTATGCCAGCAATTAGGCAAGCCTCTTGTCTCCACTAGTGCTAATTTAACCGGACAGCCAACCGTAACAAGTATTGAACAAGCCAAGCAGCAATTTGCAGATAAGGTAGGCTGTTACATTGATGAGCCCTTAGGGGGCAACACGCAGCCAAGCACAATTAAAGATGCCATGACCGGCAAAGTATTTAGAGGTTAATATGCAAAGCGAATTATTAGAACAAGTAAAAGCGTATTTTATGGCTTTGCAAGACACCATTTGCCAAGGCTTAGAGCAGGCCGATGGCAGTGCAAAATTTGTAGAAGATAGCTGGCAACGTGCCGAAGGCGGTGGCGGACGTACGCGTGTTACCACCAACGGTAATGTAATAGAGCAAGGCGGCGTTAACTACTCGCATGTGTTTGGTGCATCTATGCCGGGCTCTGCGACCGCTCATAGACCAGAGCTTGCAGGGCGAAGCTTTCATGCATGTGGCGTTTCATTAGTTATTCATCCAAAAAACCCACATGTTCCTACAAGTCATGCCAATGTACGCTTTTTTATAGCTGAAAAAGAAGGCGAAGAGCCTATTTGGTGGTTTGGCGGAGGGTTTGACTTAACGCCTTTTTACCCCGTTTTTGAAGATGTACAGCATTGGCACCAAGTCGCACACGACATTTGTGCACCATTTGGTGAACAAGTGTATCCAAAATACAAAACGTGGTGTGATGAATATTTTTACCTAAAACATCGCGACGAAACACGCGGTGTAGGCGGCTTATTTTTTGATGACTTAAACGAGCTAGGGTTTGAGCAGAGCTTTGCATTTATGCAATCGGTTGGTAATGGCTTTTTAGATGCGTACTTGCCTATTATTGAGCGTCGTAAAAATGACGAATACACGCAACAGCAGCGCGACTTTCAATTGTATCGCCGCGGTCGTTACGTAGAATTTAACCTTGTGTGGGATAGAGGTACTCTATTTGGCTTACAAAGCGGTGGGCGCACAGAGTCTATATTAATGTCGATGCCGCCACTGGCGCGTTGGGAATACAATTATAAGCCCGCGCCCGACAGCGCAGAGGCTAATTTGTATCAATACTATTTACGTCCACAAGAGTGGCTAACCACTAAACCTACTGATTTGATAGCCAGAGAGTGGCAGTTATAAATATTAAATTAAGGTAGGGGCTGTTTAATCCGCAAAGCTCAATAAACCCTAATAAAAGGCGCTTAACAGCGCCTTTTTGCTAAGCAGTTACAATTAGTGCTCATTAATCATATGGGTGGCAAGTTGTCCAAAAGACTGCTTTAACCCTTCGCGCAGTAGGGGGTTGTCTACTTCTATATCGAGCGTTTTATTCATGCAATACATCCACTGATCGCGCAGGTCTTTATTTATAGTAAAAGGCATATGGCGTTTGCGCAGCATAGGTTGGCCATGTTTTTCAGTAAATAGGTTAGGGCCGCCTAACCAACCTGATAAAAATTCAAAAAACACTTGGCGAATTCTATCTAATGGCAGAGGATGCATATCATATAATGGTTTGGCGTATTCATCGCTGGCCATTATGTCGTAGAATCTATTAGCAATAGCACGGGTACCCGCTTCTCCACCAATAATTTCATACGGTGTTTTCTCAGGAGTGGGCGCTGGTTGCTCAGGAGCTGGTTTAGATTTTGAAAAAAGTCGTTTAATCATATTACTTATCATCGTTAATAGGCAGTGTATAGCTGCAAAGAGGTTGCTTTAAAATGGACAAATATGCGGTTTTTGGAAATCCAATCAAACATTCAAAATCCCCCGCGATACATAAACAATTTGCTGTATCTTTGGGTGAGCAAATCGACTACCGCGCAATATTAGCACCTATCGATCACTTTGAAAAAACAGTAACCACCTTTTTTGAGCAAGGCGGAATAGGTGCCAATGTTACTATGCCATTTAAAGAGCAAGCGTATGCCATGGCTGATGAGCTCACCCCACTTGCTAAAATTGTTGGTGCAGTTAATACACTTAAAAAACGCGATGATGGCACTTTGTTAGGCGATAACACCGATGGCGTGGGCTTTGTTAATGATTTACTTGCCAATGAAGTGACAATTACCAATAAGCGTATTTTAATTATTGGTGCTGGTGGTGCAGCAAGAGGGGTGATACTACCGCTACTTGAGCATAATCCAGCTGAAATAACGATTGTTAATCGCACGGCAAAAAAAGCGCAAGACTTAGCGCAACTATTCGCTGAATATGGCAAGGTAACAGGCTATGGGTTTGATACATTACCTGTAAGCAATTACTCACTTATCGTAAATTCTACCTCTAGCAGTATGAACAACGAGTTACCAGCACTTGACGAAAAACACCTAAGCCAGTGCGCGGTGGCATACGATATGTTTTACTCCCAGCAAAATACCGTATTTATGAACTGGGTTGCAGAGCATAATAACCACGCTAAGCTGTTAGATGGCAGTGGTATGTTAGTAGGCCAAGCTGCACAGGCATATTATGTATGGCGTAATAAAATGCCCGCCATACTTCCTGTTGTTAAAGCACTAAAACAAGGCATGCTTAAATGAATCAAGCCATACAGTTTATAGATAGACTCGAGTTTAGAGAACCTTCCCACCAACTAGTCTTTTTTGCACAAGTAACAGGGATGCTGGTGGAGTGTATTATAGATTTACGAAAGCTAGGGCTTCAAGATGAAAGCCATGCAACGCAGCATTTTGATAAATACCGATTTGATTACGAAGAATGTGCCGAGCAACTTATAGAAGATGAAAGTTATAACTCGGCAGGGCAGATAGAAGTGAATCTAGTTGATCTCTGCTAAATACTCGTCTTTTAATTGCACATAGTTATCTGCCGATACTTTTAAAAAGGCAAGCTCTTGCTCTGTTAATGGGCGGGCTTGCTTTACTGGACTACCAACATATAAATAACCAGACTCCAATCGTTTATTTGGCGGTACTAATGAACCCCCACCAATAATAACGTCGTCCTCTACTATTACATTATCCATTACAATAGCGCCCATACCGACAAGTATACGATTTCCAAGCGTACATCCATGCAGCATCACCTTGTGTCCTACTGTCACATCATCACCAATAATAAGTGGGTAACCATCTGGGTTACTTTTAGTCGCGCGTGATAAATGAAGAACACTACCGTCTTGTATATTTGTACGTTCACCAATACGTATATAGTTAACATCTCCTCGCGCTGCCACTAAAGGCCATACGCTACAGTGGTCACCAATCGTAATATCTCCTACCAAAACAGACGACTCATCAACATAAACAGACGAATTAAAAGAAGGAGTCACACCTTTATAAGAACGGATAGCCATATATATACCTTTTAAATACCAGTTATAGTCGCTTGAGTGTAACAGCAACACTTAAATATAGGCCAGAAAAGGCCTGTTTTGATTATAAAACTACCAGTTATAGAGGGTTTAGTTCACATATTGACCGAACGGTGCTTTTTTTTGGTTTTTCTTTAAAAAAGTGCTTGCGTAAAAATCTGTTCTCCCTATAATGCGACCCCACTGAGACGGGGAACGCCAACGCATAGCGAGGCAAGAGCTGCTCACAGAGTTAAGTAAAACTTCGGTTTTAAATCTTCTAAAAAGAAAGTTTAAAATTAAGTGTTGACTCGAGAAATAAAGGATGTATTATACGCATCCCTAGCGACAAAGTCGCAACGTTCTTTAACAATAT
>NZ_JAQREL010000020.1:0-83855 GCF_028599255.1 Pseudoalteromonas sp. Angola-7 | reverse complement strand
GTTCAACGTTTTGCCCATCAGCTTGTACAACTGTTAGTTTTAGTTCGGGAATACGAACGTCAAAAAAAGTATTGCTTGAGCCATTAATAAACCTAAGTCTTACTTTTTCTCCAACTTTAAACATTCCTCGCCAATTTGACATTGGCGTACTACCGTTCATTAAAAAGGTCATTGCTGATGCAGATAAGTCAGCTAAATCTGTAGGATTCATTCTCATTTGATTCCACATTTTGCGGCGTTGCAAAGCATTCGAAACACCGCTATTTGAAACGTCATCAAAAAATTCTGGAACAGTGGGCTGATTGAAGTTAAATACATCACTCTGTATTTTTAATTTGCGGAACAGCGCCATTGGGTCATCATCAGTCCAATCAGATAATTGAATAACATGCTCGTTATCTGCACTAATAATATCTTTTTCTCGCGGTTCAATAATTAATGCACCGTACATGCCAGTCATTTCTTGAAAGCCACTATGTGAGTGATACCAATATGTACCGCTTTGTTGTAATTTAAATTTATAAACAAAGGTTTCGCCAGGCATAATGCCTTTAAAACTGATACCAGGTACGCCATCCATTTGATACGGTAAAATAATGCCATGCCAATGAATTGAACTCGGTACTGATAACTTATTTGTTACTCTAATAGTAACGTCATCGCCTTCTTTGAGGCGCAAGGTGGGGGCGGGTATAGAGCCATTGATAGTTGTCGCCATACGTACTACGCCAGTAAAGTTAACCGGCGATTCATCTATAACCAGATCAATTACTTTGCCGCTAAGTTCGGGCACAGTGCCTGTTATTGTTCCTGCTACTAAAGATGATGCAGCATGTAATACACTCGGAAAAGCAGCAAGTACACCTCCTGCAATTAAGCCTTGAACAAATCGTCTTCGTGGTGTGCTAACCTGTTGTGATGACTTTTTAAACCCCATTTCCTTACTCCTTCATACCAGAATATGTATTGAGTATAGAAAATAGACCTGTCTTAAACATGACGCGAACATTACAAAGTTGTAATGTTGGTGTCATGTTGCTGTAGTGACAGATACTGCATAATATTTGCAGAGGTAGTTGTTAGGACTTTAATGAAGGAATTGTATGCGCTTATTAGTTGTTGAAGATGAATCAAAGACAGGAGATTATTTAAAACAGGGACTAAGTGAAGCTGGTTTTCAGGTTTCTTTGGCGCGCAATGGACTTGACGGTCATCACCTAGCAATGACCGACTTATTTGATGTAATAATACTTGATGTCATGTTACCTGACGTATCCGGTTGGAAAATTTTACAGTCGCTACGTGAAGCAGATAACAAAACCCCAGTACTATTTTTATCTGCTCGCGATAGTATAGACGATAGAGTAAAGGGGCTCGAACTTGGTGCTGATGACTATTTAATAAAGCCTTTTGCTTTTGCTGAAGTTTTAGCAAGAGTACGCACTCTTATTCGCCGTGGTGTAGTACAAACAGTTGACGATATACTGATAGTTGCTGATTTAGAAATGGATATTCCAAAGCGAAAAATACAACGTGCAGGCAAGCGTATTTTATTGAGTAATAAAGAGTTTAGCTTACTTGAACTATTGTTACGGCGCGAAGGTGAAGTACTGCCACGTTCGTTAATTGCTTCTCAAGTATGGGATATGAATTTTGATAGCGACACCAATGTGATTGATGTTGCCATTCGTAGGCTAAGAGCAAAAGTTGATGATGACTTTACTGTTAAATTAATTCATACGGTTCGTGGTATGGGCTATAAATTAGAGGTTGAAACTGATGGCTATTAAGTCACGGCCTTTATCACTTACGATGCGTGTTGTGTTGTTTGTCGCTGTAACCGTTATTGCGTGCTTAACTTTAGTTGCCACCTTAATAAATAGTTCGATAAAACATCATTTTTTCCAGCAAGATAGTAGTGAACTGCATGTTATTAATCAATCTATTGAATTAGTTTTAAGACAACAGTATAAATCAAACCTGAAACTTAAAAATGAATTATCTAACGCTGTAGCGGGTCATCACGGTGTTTACTATCAGGTAAATACCGCAAAAGGAGAGCTCATTTTTCAAAGTTCTGAACGAGATTTTAGTGATTTTGTAATGAGTGCTAATGCTTCAGCTGGCTTTAACCGTAACAACATTACCTCATGGCAAAATGATACCCACACCTACCGAGCTCTGGTGAGTAATTTAAGTACTGGGCAACAGCAATACAAAATTACTACAGCGATAGACATGAGCTTTCATTTACACTTTCTCAATCAATTTCAACAAAGTCTTTGGGCTATTATGTTTGGCTCTGCGGTACTCATTTTATTGGTGGCTTGGTTTGCTATACATCAAGGATTAAACCCTTTACGAGGTTTGAGTCAGAAAATGCATGACATCCAAACTAATAAGATGGATGTAAGGCTTGATGAAAATAAAGTGCCTATTGAGCTTGTTAATATGGTGCAGTCGTTTAACTCGATGCTCGACAGGCTCCAAGGTGAATTTATTCGTTTATCAAATTTCTCTAGTGATATTGCGCATGAGTTACGTACTCCACTAACAAATATAATCACTCAAACACAGGTTGGTTTATCTAAAAAAAGACAGTTGTTAGAGTATCAAGAATTATTGTTTTCTAATCTAGAAGAGCTGGAACGACTAACTAAGATGGTTAGTGATATGCTTTGGCTTGCAAAAACTCAGAATGGACTGGTTAAACCCGTTCAAAATACCCTAAAAAGCCATGATGAAATTGAAGCATTATTTGAGTACTTTGATGCTTTGGCTGAAGACTCATTGATTACATTTAAGAAAAAAGGTCAAAACCTTTGTTTTTATTGTGACAAATTACACTTTCGCCAATTATTATCAAACCTCCTATCCAATGCAATAAGGTATGCCCCAAAAGGCTCATCAATCACAGTAAATAGTGAAATATTTACCGCTGAAAAAATATGTATTTCAGTGATTAATACTGGGGAGAGAATACCTTCTGAGCATTTACCTTATTTATTTGACCGCTTTTATCGACCCGATAAATCGCGCCAACGACACAGCGATGGAGCTGGTTTAGGGCTTGCAATAGTTAAAGCTCTAGCGCAAGCAAACGGTGGAAATATAGAGGCCAGTTCAAATAATCAAACTACCAGCTTTAAAGTTTTTCTAAATTTAGCTAAAAGCTAATTATTAAATTTAATAACCCAATGTTTGCTTGTACCTCTAGACTTCCCAGCTTTCATTAAACACCGGTTTATAAACTTAAAGTACAAAACGGAAGTAAACTTCCGGTTTCTAACCCAATATTGCTATATTTCGGAAGCAAACTTCCGTTTATAGGAATTCAAAGGTAGTTATCGGAAATATACTTCTGTTTTTTGAAAGCGTTAACCTAGATAGCTATATGAGCCATTTTTCGGGGCCTTATTTGAGCGATCAGCGGTCATTGAGATTGGATAAATTTTAAAAATAACCAATATAGTTTATAAATACAGCAACCCAGACGACTGAACATATCAATAGCGCAATTAGTACTGCTGCGGAGCCTAAATCTTTAGCGAGACCAGACAATGGATGAATTTCTAAGCCAACTCTGTCTATTGTTGCTTCTATTGCTGTATTAACAATCTCTGCGAATATCACAAACAAAACAGAGATTAGGAGCATGACCTTTTCGTAAATACCTATCTGCCAAATAGAAATAATAGTTAGCGATAAAGCAAGTAATAAAAGCTCTTGTTTAAAAGCAGCTTCATTTTTGGCAAGCCATTTAAATGCACGCTGTGAATTTTTAAAAGCTAAAAATACTCGATTAATACCTGACGGCTTATTTACATTATCAAACTGCATTGGGAATCCCCTCATTGTAGGCTTCGGCCTTACAGGCGTTAAAAATATCGTATATAGGTTGGTACTGGTTGCTATTTACATGAGTTAATCCAAGCAAAGTGTCAAAAATATTGTCGTGTGAAAATGTTTTTGAGTGTTGCAACTCAACACAGCGATTGAATTCAGAGTCAGTAAGTTTATTACTCCAAAAAATCATTGGGATATGAGTTTGCTCGGTTGGTGCTAATGCATAAGGAAACCCATGAAGGTATAAGCCTTTTTCACCAAGTGACTCACCGTGATCTGACACATACAAGAGTGATTTTTCCGTTTCGTTACTTTCTTGTAATACTTTTATTAATTCGCTCAATATCCTGTCTGTGTATGCAATAGTGTTATCATATGTGTTTGTTAGCTCTGTTGTAGTACAGTTCTGAATATCGCTTCGATCGCAGTCAGGTTTAAACAAACTTGCGTGTTCAGGGTAACGACGATAATAAGTTGGCCCATGTGAACCTATCATATGTAGAATAATCAATTTATGCTTAACGTTACTTTTAGCTATTCTGTCTTTGAATTTCGAGACTAATATTTCATCAAAACAGTAATCACCGTCACAGAGCGAGTGCTTTTTGTTCGGCTCAATGTTTTCTGATTTGACGCGAGCACACACTCCTTTACAGCTGCTATTATTATCAATCCATGTCACTTCAACACCACTACGCTGGATAATGTCTAGGACATTTTCTTGACTATTAGCAAGGCGAGAATCATATTCTTTGCGATTAAGCCGTGAAAACATACAGGGCACGGAGATAGCCGTTGCCGTTCCACATGATGAAACATCACTAAAATATTTCACGCCCAGCTTAGAGGTATAAGCATTCGTTGCTCTACTATAGCCTTGCAGTGAAAAGTTAGCAGCCCGAGCAGTTTCGCCTACAACCATTACTGTTAGCGAGGTGGTCGTTTTATTTTCTAAAGCTGGTAAATTATCAAGTACCTTAAAAGGTAGTGGGGGGTAAAAGTAATTATCTCTCAAATATTTATAACCCGCTGTATAAAAAGCAAACGGGGTGATATAGCTTGTAAGCTGTCGGTTATTACGCCCTACAGAAGCGTACTCTTTATAAAAGGTTGCTGCTATTAAAGCACAACAAAGCAAAGCAAATAGATTTAGCTTCACAAAGCTCTTTAAACGTACTCTAAAACTACCAATAATTATGAACTTGGAAAATAAGTAAGTAGGTACAATTCCTAATAAAACTACAAATATTACAAGCTGAAAATTTAAATATGAAAATGCTTCACCTGAGTTTGTCTCAACAATATTTTGTAACATGCTTTTGTCAAAAATAACGCCATAATTAAGTGTTGAATAAAACAATAATGAGCAAAGTAAAACGCTAAATAAAAGTACGGGTTTAACAAAAGTAACTAAGGACAGCCAACTCAAAACTAAAATAGTCAATGAGAAAAGCAATAAAGGAATAGACGTGATAAAAAGCCAATTTATATGGCCTGGCTGTGTTGCAGCAATAAAGGTGTTGTATAAAAACAAGCCATTAAATACGATAACGATATACATCGAAACTAAGCAAACAAAATGACTATAACTTACATGCCAAGACGAAATGTTAAAAATTTGAAAAGCATTTTTCATAATTATTCCTTATCGCTATTTTTATCAGCTAAACGATAAAGCTGCTCTGTGTAAGCTAAGTTGCTAAATAGCACATGAGCGAGTGCTTTTTCAGCTAACGTTTTATCTGCGTTTTGCGGTTTATTTCTTTTTTGTATTTTGGTTTTTTTGTTATAGCGCCAATAGCTAGTTTGTTGATTTGGCGTTAGGATGACAGCGCGATCATTTTCTAGGTATGCAAAATTGTCGTAGTACTGCATCATCGCGCGTTCAACTGGATAATTTTTGGTGAGATCAAAGCCCACCATTGGAGTTGCTTGGTCAACTCCTAAAAGTGACAACAAAGTAACAGGTAGGTCAATTTGACTAACAAGTCTTGAGTCGCGTTTAGCCTTCATATCGCTGTTTAAAATAACCGCAGGTATGTGAAAAGACTTTAAAGGGACGGGCTCAGAGCCAAAAACACGCACATCATGGTCTGCCACAACCAAAAATACGGTGTTTTTCCAGTACGATTGTGTTTTTGCTTTATTTATAAACTTCCCTAGTGCGTAATCTGCATACTTAATTGCAAGATCACGTTTATAGTTTTCAGGGCTATACCCTTCAGGTAGCGATACCTTACCTTGTGGGATGTCAAATGGATCGTGATTGCTCGAAGTAAATACAAGACTAAAAAATGGCACTGCCGCATTACTTAGTTTAGTCAGTTCCTTATCTGCTTGTTGGAATAAGTCCTCATCACTCGCGCCCCAAGATGAGATAAACTGAGGGTTTTCAATGTGGTTGATGTCAACAATATCGTTAAATCCGTTTCCTAGGAAAAAGCTTTTCATATTGTCAAAATGACTTTCACCGCCGTAGATAAATTGGGTAATATAACCTTGTTGACTCAATACATCAGCTAATGAAAAAAAGTTATGCTGGGATTTAGATAGTTTAACTACCGAGCGAGATGGAGATGGCATAAAGCCAGTGGTAATTGCTTCAATACCTCTCACGGAGCGCGTTCCCGTAGCATAAAGGTTGTCAAACCCCCACCCTTGTTGATATAGCTCATCAAGTTCAGGAGTTATACCTAACCCACCAAGTTGTCCAACAAATCGGGCACCTAAACTTTCCTCAAGTATAATTACTAAGTTTTTTTTAACTCCAGACACAAAAGGTTTGTTATGTGCCAAGGTCGGAATATTTCCGGTGACAAACTGCTTACGATAAGAAGCCTTTTTGACTATATCTATAACTTGCTGATGAGGCATTGTGCCATACAAATTGCTAGCACTTTTTTCGTTACCCATGTTTTTCAGCGCAAACGCAACACTGTAAGTGGAGTTAAGAACAAGTGAATTTACTAGTGAATCTTGAGAAAAATAGACTAATGCAGGGTTAAGCGGCCGGTGGCTCAATGTACCTCTGGCAGCAAGGAAACAAAGCATTAAAACAGCCATAAGAATAGATAAATTAGCTACTTTTTTCAGTGGCTGTACTTGTGGTTTTGTGAATGCTCTATATAAAAGGCGATAGCTGTAAATACTTGTTATTGTCGCCACAAGTAATGTACTTAGCATTGCTAAAAGGTGACCATGAATTAGCATCGAGAATACTTCTTGTGGGTAATCAAGATATTCAATATATAACCGGTTAGGCCTTACATCATATTGAGTGATGAATGCAGCTGTTGATGTTTCTAAAATAACAACAACAGTCGCAATAATGCTACCGTAAAGCGAAAACATGCGCTGGAATAGCTTTGTTTTAGAGCGTGCAATTACATGCAGCATCAATATCAGCACTCCAATAGTTGCTAAGTATCCAACGCTACTTAAGTCTATTTTGATAGCACCTGAAATGACTGGCCAAATATCACCATCATTTAATCTTGAATGTTGCCATATCAATAGCCCAATTCGGGAAGTTATAAAGATTGATAACAATATAAGTGTAAAACGTAACAAGGGTTTTAAAACGGAAGTATTTGCTGACATAGTTGTACTCGTCTTTAAAAATTGCAGCAATACTAAAAATCGAAACTTAAGAAATCCTGATGATAAACTTAATAATGGCTATACTATAAAAACTTAAGGAAGCCTTAAGTAAAACTTAAGTTATATAGCGTAACCTAGTGATTAAGATGTATTTTCAGGTGAACAAATAGAACATGAAGTTATTAATAATTGAAGATTCAGGGTCACTGCGACGTAGTTTACGGGTTGGCTTAACAAATTTGGGCTTTGCGGTGGATGAAACCGGTGATGGCTCACAAGGGTTGAGTATGGCAATGACAGGTGAATATGAGCTTGTAATACTTGATATTATGCTACCTAGTATCGATGGCATCACTGTACTGCAAACCATAAGAACAAAACAGCTTGATACTAAAGTTTTAATTTTATCCGCAAAGCAAGAACCTGAAGACCGCGTTTTAGGGCTTCTAACCGGAGCGGATGATTACCTCACTAAACCTTTTTCATTTGATGAACTTCACGCTCGACTCTTAAATTTAATGCGTCGTGGTGGACTAAAAATGGTCAGTGATATTATAGTTATTGATAATTTAGCCCTGAATTTACAGTTAAAACTGCTAAAAGTTTCTGACAACGTTATTGATTTAACACCCAACGAGTACAAAATTGTCGAATGTTTATTTAGCAATCAAAATAAAGTGTTTAGTGCGGAAAAGCTAAGTACCTATCTTGCAGGACAGTATGATTTAATATCGAAAAACTCGATTGAAGCCCATTTATCATCTGCTCGTAAAAAAGTAAGAGTTGCAGGGGGAGAGCTACCAATTCAAACCAAACGTGGCTTTGGTTATATTGTGCAAGGGCAATGATGAAATCTATTCGCAGTAAACTAGTAATTACTCTCTCAGTAACTATAACAGGGTTAGTTTTATGCATATTGTTGGCCACTGATATTGCTGTTGATAGCTGGATAGACAATGAGTTTGATCGCAGCCTGCAATCTAAAGCAGGTATGTTAAAGACCTTAGTAAATAAGACCGATAATGGTTATTCCTATAATTTTTCCAGTGAGTTTATGCCTGAGTTCGCAGGAGAAGTTGAGCCCGAATACTTTCAAATATGGAACAAAGAAGGTACCTCCATCCGCTCAAAAAGTTTAGATTTATTTGAGGTTAAAAACCTACCATTTGAAAACTTGGAAATTGGCGAATCAAAAATACGACCTATTCAACTACCTGATGGTCGAGATGGCCGAATTTTTTACAGTCGTTTTATACCACAAGTAAAAGATAATGCATCAGTTGACACCTCTAAAAAGACAGACGGTGAGTCAATGATTTTAGCTTATACAGCATCCTCTGAGGAAGTTGATTTTGTACTTTGGTTGATTGACGTTATTTTTATAGTCACGACGATTACAGTTATTGTATTTATTCGATTGTTTGTCAGAAAGGCCATAGATACATCACTTGCGCCATTGGTACAATTAAATAAGGATATCAGTCAGTTAAGCATTATCAGTGAAGGCTCAGAGATATTTATAAAAGAGCCAGTTAAAGAGCTCTTGCCAATTGTTGAAAGTTTAAATGCCTTTATTAAAGAGAACAGGCAACTTTACCTAAGAGAGAAGCGCCTCACATCAGATATTGCCCATGAAATAAAAACGCCCATTGCCGAACTAATTAATATGGCAGAAGTCTCCATACGGTTTCCAAATGAAAAAGAGCTCAATGATGACTTTAAGCCTGAAGCTTTGAAGATAAGCCTGAGACTTAAAAATATAGTCTCAAATTTATTGCTATTACATAAATACGGGGGAGGTAAGCTGAACAAGCGAGATGCCTGTGATTTAAATCAAGTTATTAGCAGAATACTGGAAACCCATGATTTATCACGTGTAAATTTGCAGTTGGATGAAAATGCACCAGCAATTATGAGCAACTTGTTTGCCCTTGAATCAATTTTTAGCAATTTAGTTAACAACGCGAAACAATACAGTCCACTCGATTCAAAAATTTTAGTCTCCACGAGAGTTGTAAGGGATAAAAACTTAATATTATCAGTTACTAATTCCCTTAATGAACCTTTGAATGATAGCGATATAGACCAATTATTTGACCCATTATGGCAAAAAGACACTTCAAGAACATCGATTGATAACTTTGGATTAGGGCTATCAATCGCTAAGACGCTTAGTAAAGCAATTGATGCGCAATTAAGCGCGAAAGTTAGTGACAAAAAAATTACATTTTCTTTAGCCTTAACTACGGATTAGCTTATTCACTAACTACATAGAAATAAAGGCTGGGGTGTACAATTATGTGAAGAGGCTCCTATATACTTAATTTTCTGGCAGCTATAAAACAATCAACACCTTTTCTGCGGCTTAGCTGGGTGTTGTTATCACTGTCCGCTCATGGAATAAATGCGTCTGTTCGATTTGATTGACTTTATTTGTTCAAATCTGACAGTTTTGGTTAGATCTTATTAAATGAATACATTACGCGCTTATCTTGTTAAGCAAAAATGCTAACTAAATCACTGTTAAAAGAAAGTCCGCTTAAGCTATTTTCATTAACCAGAGATTTAAACGCAGCATTACAATAAAGTGCTGTCCCACCTTGCATGCATGATTTAAAAACAAGCTTTTTGTCTGATTTAAATGATAAGGATTTGAGGCCATCCTCAATACCATTCAGGTAAGCCTTTTCAGTAAGAGATTCGTCTTCTTCTTCGAAAACGAGTGGATTAAATAAAATTAGCTCTTTATCACACCTAAGCGGTATAAACTCCCCGTATACTTGCAGATAGTTCCCTAGGGCAATATACGCTTTTTGGTTCAAAACAAGGTAATTCGTAAATAAGTTTACGTCGTAGGCTTGCTTTAAAGCTTCTTTTTCAACCTTGCAGCTAAATCCGTTTTTGACTATATCCGTTATTCTAGTTTTGCCGCTTGGAAAGCCAATCTTGGCTAATATTACTGCTTCTTTATAACTGAGGTTATTTTCTTCGGCAATTTGGTCTGCCATCGATACGTTATCTAGGTCAATTATATCGTATGTTCTATCTGGTTTGTGTAATTTATAAATATCGAGTTCCTTTCCCATAAGTAATCCTTTGTGAAGTAATATTTGTGCTTATTAAAGATTAATGAAGCCAGAATATCAACTCCTTCGGCAACGCAAACAGAATCTTATTGAATATTAGCCAAATTTTATTAGGCTGGATTACTAAGAAAGTGCGCGTTAGTTATACCTGTACTCTATTCATTTATTAGCTTTTACTGTATTCATTTATTAGCTTTTACTGTATTCATTTATTAGCTTTTAATGTAGAACTAGCAATATTTACATAATACAGATTCTCATCTTTGCCTACCAAAGCCCCTAGGTATCTACCGTAATGTAGAGCTCATGACCTTTAAAAGTAAAATAGACAGATTAGAAGGCGATAATCGCCTTATTTATCTTCCATAATATCTTTAAGTGCAATGCGCTTTAGCTTAGTACCATCGCGATACCCTTTTACTAACAATTCATCTAATACAGCGCCAGTGTAGAAGGTATAGCCATTTTCTTCATCAACGGGAAGCTCGTATACAGAGCCTGATATTTGAGGCCAAATCCAATAATTCCCACAGGGTGATAAGTGAGGTAGAACCATTGAACCTGAGCTTACTCTCCATTCATCATCATTTTTCCACGAACAAAACAACACATAGCAGGGTTTGCTATCAATAGTTTGAAACGTTAAAACAACCCACCCTTCTGGCTTGTGTTTCATATGTCACTCCATCTTGTTTACAAAAAAATTTAAGCCTCCATTAACCTTAACTTAATAAACAAGAACACCCCCTCTTTTTTCTTAAAAAACACAAAAAATAAAAATGCTTAAATTAACCTAGAATTAATATCGTTGGCATTTTATGAATTTTAAAACCCAAATCAAAGACACTTAAAGAAGATAACGAGAGGTCTGACCAGTTTAACCTTCTCTATTTCTGTAATATCTGCAATCATAGTGACTGCCTTTTGAAAAGCATCAACCTTGCTGGGGGCTAGGTGTGAAATTTTAAATTTAAGCTTTTAGGAGCAGCACTGAATACTAATTTCACTTTGGGTGTTTTACTTGAACATAACAACTTCATGTTAAACACAAACATAAAATCGGTTTGGATAAGGTAAAAACAACTCGAGAAACCTTCACAGTACTTTAAAGATAAATTTTTTTTGAGAATAAATAATTTGCTCGTAGAAAAAACATTGAACTTAACTTTTGAATTTTAAAGTGAGATTAACCCTTGAAAATAAAACAAAATTTTCAGTGGCTCCAAGGATTGATAAGCCTAATTATGACGAAAGGAATAATGTAAAAATGCTTACCAAGAACAACTATTCTAAAGATAAACCTTTTAATTTATCACCCATTATCTATAGTGTAAAGACATTTATTTTTTGGGAGGTAAAATTATGACCGTTACAAAGACGAACGCTAACGTTCACAGAGGTCGATTTGTTATACGATTTTACTCCCATAAAAATCAGTGCGCACTTAATCCCGAGTCATTTCAGGAGCTGATCCTGGCTTTTAAACTGGAATGTGACCCTAATGTGAAGCTGTTTGCCACCCAGCCTGAGCAAATAGAAGTGACTATAGACAAAAAAGTTTACCGCTATACACCCGACTTCTTAGTCCTATATCATTCTGGCTTCGCTGAATATATTGAAGTTCATCATGAGTCTCAGGTTGATAAAGAGTATCACTCGAAAATTCATCTTTTTAATGAGTACACCCGAAAAAAAGCACAAATAGGTTTACGGTTAATCATCGTCGATAAGCTCAATACTATCTTTATGGCGAACCTTAATCTGATAACAATGTATTACTCGGAGCATTCATTCCCATTAACAATGCTGCCTGATGGAGATTTAACCTTTGGTGAACTCATCGAATGCTTGGAGGGTATAGCTAAAAACCCAGTGGCAGAGGCTTATGGACTAATTGCATCAAATGTATATAAATTCGATATGGAGAAGCCGTTAAACGCCTCTACTACATTGATGCGAGGTCACCTCAAATGATCGGATATGCTACGGGTACTGACTTGACTAATAAGTACGGTAACGTTGAATCTATTGCGTTTGTTGACAGTACATCAATACTCCTTTCCGGTGATGGTATAGAGACTAAGAAGCGCCTATTACCTCGAGACGACTTTGAGAAATCAATTGATGATCAAGGCTTTATATTAAGAAGCGCACAGCATCCACATATTGAACTAACAGAATATCAAAAGTTAACGGTTACATCACGATTGATTTATCAATCTATCTTGAAAGAACTGGTTAGTGAAGGATACCCTGCTACAACCAAGAAGACATATGATGAGCTCATCAAACGAGTCGAGAGCCAACATCCTGCAACTATTGCCACAAAACACCCGCAATGGAAAACGGTATGTCGCCATTGGCGCGTATGGGTTCAATCAGATTTTAATGATGAGGCGCTTGCGGGAGTGAAGCGTAATAGGCCTATACGGCTAAATGCGGCCACTGAGGCTTTCATACAGCACTACATCGCTACCGTCTATTCGTGTAATAACTCTGCTTTCAAAGGCGCATATTACAGTAACTATAAACGAGAAGCGCAAGAAGCTAGCTTGAAAAATAATGAGATTCAAATCGCATCACAACGCACCTTTTACCGCCGGTTACAAGAGCTTACTGATGCCGAAAAACTTGCTAATTTTAAAGGCCTTTCACAAGCGGAAATCAATAAGCGACTAACAACGCTACGTAAACGAATAAAAACCTATTACGCAATGCAGCGCGTTGAATGCGACCGTGTTGTGCTAAATATGTGTTTAATTGACGACAAAACAGGTCTTCCGACACCGCCTATTTCTTTGTATGTAGCAATAGACGTATACACACGCGCACCTATCTCTGTGGTGCTTAGCTTTGAACCTGAAAACTCTGCCGGTGGGCTTAACCTTTTACGTCAAATATTTATGGCGGATAGTAATCTTACAATGAATGGACGTAAACCGACTACATTGATTATGGATAATGGCCCAGGGTTTAATAATCGTTTGATAAAAAAGGCTGCGGAGCGACTAGAGTTAAATATTCATTATACACCATCAAATCAACCTGCTAAGAAGCCATTCATTGAGTCATTTTTTAATGTGTTAAGAGATCACTTTTTTTCGGGTATGAAGATTGAAACGCAAAGTGGTGAGACGAGTATTGGATTTCAAAGTTATTCAGGAAAACGTACTAACCCGAACTCACTCGACACAATTCCATTAGCTAAACGTGCGGATATAAAGGTATCTGATTTTACAAAGCTACTGAATATATTTTTGACAGAATACATGCACAAACACCATAAACAGGCTGGCCATACGCCTATCAAAAAATGGAATCAGTCCATTATTGATACGCCTATGCCTTCATTCACATATGATCAGCTACAACATTGCTTCCACGTGTCCAGAGCCCAGGCCTCACATAAATTACAGCAACGTGGAACTATCAGATGTTTAGGTCAAGATTATTACAGTGATGAGCTAAAACAACTATACGCGGCTACTAAAACAGACATGGAGCTGGGTGAAAACCCCTCTGTTTATGTGTTTCATGACGACCTAGATGCCAGAAAAGTAACAGTTCAAGCAACACTGCCTGGCGAGAACAATCCTGTGGAAATAGTGGCTGATAATATTGACCATCATGATACTAAACTACCAGTCAGCTTTGCTGAACTAAATGGCAATCAAACTCTGACCCAACTCGGAATATATACAGAAACTTTCTCCCATACTCCTACTGGTCACTATGTCGGTGAAATAACTGAATTCGTAAAGCAAAAGCCCAATCGCAAAAAGCACAGGGGCCCGAAGGTAGCGTCTTTCAATAAAAATACGAAAGAGAACTTATCCATTGTAGAGCGAATAAAAAAATCTCATAAAGTGAATGAACTTAAATCACAGATATCGCACTCAGGTGAACAAGATACCTACGCAGATACGATAGTGAGCAAAACCAGAGAAATGGCCTCTACCCGTTATAATGATGATGAAGGAAATGAAAAACAATGGTAACTATGCCCAGTACAATTTTCGCATGTGACATTCAAATGAAGATATGGCAGAGGATAGCGGAAATCCACAATATGTATCACGTACCTTCAGAGGATAAACGAGCTCAACTTATTTATGGTGCCTCGGGTGCTGGCAAGACGTATATATTAAAGCAGTATCACGCTCAGTTTTTACCTGTTACTAAGCCAGAAAAAACGACAAAACCAATCTTTTATGTCGCTTTTAAGGAGTTTAAAAAAAGTACTGCAGAGATAACTCGATTTTTAATTTCAGAGCTAGAGGGAACAACACAAAACTCTCGCACTACTGCAGCTGAATTGGATGCCCAACTTATCTCACTTCTCAAAGACCTAGAAGTGGAGCTAATCATTCTTGATGAAATTCAGAATATTGCCTCAAGTTATGATGGGATAGAGTTTCAACGAATTATTAAATATTTTTGCTATCTGATCGATAGCAACAAGATCCGTTGTTCGATTATTTTCGCCGGTACAAGCAGTGCTAAGCGCCTTATTACATTTGGTAGAACCGCCGGTAAATTTGACGATGACGAGCAGATGTCTCGTCGACAAATGCGCCCCATTGAAATTAAGCCAATCCTTCCTAAAACGAAAAACTGGATTGCCTGTTGTAATTGGTTCATTCAACAAGTTGGGTTGCCAAATTTAACAAAGGATGAGCACAGTGAGCTACTTGATCGTATTTACCTTGCGTACAGTGAGCACACCATGAGTACAATGCGCGATTTATTTTTACGTAATAACACACGAAATGCAAAAAACTATGATCAGCTTATAGAAGCCTTATTTGAAAACTTTGAGAAATATGCAATTGGGGCTGTCAATCCATTTGATTATGAACTTTTAACAAAAAAACAATTAGATGCATATCTAAATGAGCAAGATAAAAACCTTAGAAGTCAGTTCTATTCGGGGTTATGCTAATGCGTTTCCCAATAAAACCCTCTTACTATGAAGCGGAGTCAGGTATTGGTTATGTACTTCGTTTACTTAAAAGAAATGGCATACAATCAGAATCTCGCGTACTCAATAAGGCTATGCTAACCAGTATCATCAAAGGTAGATCAACAAAGAACGGACTCCTTGATCACCTTATTCCTATAACTCGCACTTTATCATCATTAAAGATAAAGTGCTGGACACATGCGAGATTGCTAACGCCACAAGTTTGTCCAGATTGTGTTAACCAATATGGGTATTTTAGGGCCCAGTGGCAAAATCCATTTTTACGACACTGTATTATTCATGAGTGTGCCCTGTTATCCGAATGCCCTCATTGCAATTCACCGCTGCAATTTACCATTAATCTTCTAAATGGCCGCTGCACATCACCTTTATGCGGCTTACGCTTAACGCATATACCATTGAATAATCAATTAAAATCACCTGAACAAGTCCACGATGCATACCTCATAGCTAAAGTGATAGTTGACGATAGTAATACACGAACGAGTTTCCCACCAAAGGAGATTACCTCCACATTATTAAATAGAGCGGCTGATATTCTTAATAACCCAGATAGTGCTAGAGTATTCTTAAGTGAAAGGGCTAAACGTGTACCAACAGATCTACCGTTGAACATTGAGTTTCACAAAATTGAAATTATTGTTCAGAATTTGCTATGTGAATGGGGGTCATTATCCACACTATATGAAATGTATAATAGCGAGTATATTCGTTCAAAAGCTCCCATAACTCAGCTTTGGTTTGAAGCTCAAACAGCCTCCTCTATAATTGGGGTAACGTTTAAACAAATCGCTCTTTTAGTCGAAGTTGGATTGATAAGAACTGATTCAAAAAAGGCCTTAAGAACAGATACTCGCGTTGAAATATCAGGTGTTTATACCTTTTTAGCCGAGTTCAGCCACAATAAAGATTACGTCCCCCTTTCTGAGCTACGTCGCTTTATGGCTCTTCATAATATCTGTATAACTGATGTACTGATAGCTGCTAAAAATAAAGAATTATTAATAACATACAAACCTTCATTAGACTTAATGCATTCCATACACGTTTTGCCTGAAGCATTCGATACCTTTTGTAAATTACATACTCAACTTATAAGAGATAAAACGATGTCCGTTGCAAACGTAGCTGAAGTCACCGGTATACCAAAGGTAGAACTAATGAGGTTGATTAATACCGGTAAGCTCAGGCCCGTTTACATTCATGGCAATAATTCAAAACGTATACTTAATTGTGATACTTTGAAGTTGGCGAAAACACAAAACAAACAGCTATCACTCGACATTTAGCACTTTGTAATTTCAACTTTAATTTTTAGGCCGAGACTTGCTCTCGGTCTATGCTTTATTAATAACAATACCGGCAGTTCACTAAAACTAACCGACTGAATATCAATAAGTTTAACTTTCCCTTTTTTAATAAAGGTTTAGTAATTTAATCCATAACTAAACCTAAATCAAACCAAATTTGAATTAACTTAACATTACAAATGAAGCTTCGCATATCTGCATTTTAGCTTTCACTTAAATGGCTTCATTTCTCTTTATCCTAAAAATCCATTTTCTAATCGATTTACTACACTTTTACTAAGTAAATATTAGCGTATAGTGTTCGCCACTAATTTACCGAATACAGAATCTACTTAATTATGTGCTCATTAATATCAAGTCAGAGTTCTTCAGTGGCAGAATGAGAATATGCAAGGCAGAATGAGAACTTTTTGGCTGGATGAGAATTTGTGTTGGGGCAGTTTTTAGCTATAAATAATTCTCAATTTAAGAGGCGCAGTACCCATAAAGAATACAAGCTAAGTTATTGTTTTGAAATCTTATTACTTGGCTGAGATTCTCAAGTTATATGGCGCCGATCAAAATGATCAGTGCCACTTAAATCGAGAATACACGGCGCGTTGAGAACTTATTGATTTATAATGAAATATGGCACTTAAATTGAGATTTATTAACTTAATTACACTCTAAAAATAATTATGTTTTTTATTAGGTAAATTTCTTAAACAACGAGAAATCGCTTGAAAACATCTATTTCAGTAAGTGATTTGAAGTGGTAATTTGCCTAGTTATTAAAACGTATACTTCTTGCTTAAACATATGGTCGAAAATTAGATGCCCTGATGAAGATTAAAACCTTGGCGGGAAAGCTTTTCAAGACCCAAAGCAACAGTATTTTATGAGTCGGTATCGTTTTTGACTCATCGGAAAATAACAATACGTAATCCTATATTCGGGGTTCATTTTTCCATTACATAAGCACTAGTGTAAAACTAATGCCTCCTTTTTCCAGATTAACTTAATCGATTAAGTAAAACCTTAATTAACCTAGTGCCGAATGATGATAAACACATTGTATTTCAGTTAAAACCTAAATGCAGAATCACAACCTTAAAGCATTAAAATTTAGTTTTACAGCATTAATATTCACACTTTTTATTTTCTCCCTCTAGGTCACTCATTAAGACCGCAAGTAAACACTAACCCATTTACCCCCATATATATGACCAAACCTTAATTCGAGATGAATTAATTGGGTTTTGTAAAAGATAATTCATGCATTAGTTTTTATATTTATATTTATGTTTATGTTTATATTTATATTATTAAATCAGTATACTCTTACTAAACATGCAACTTAATCGTTTAAGTACTAGAGAAAGTAGTATATAGTCACACTGCTAATATCAATTAGCGAGGACATTATTACGCCTGAATTTCTTGGCTAATTCCAGAAGATAAACTTTAGCCTTTGTCCGAATCGATTTCGCTTTAAAAGTCGCATACATTCAAGTGAATACAATTGGTTTTCACTGAGGATAATTGATTTAGACTAGGGTAACAGGGTGTCTTATTAGGAAGAGGCTATTCTTTTACGGGAAACATTTTCAATTTAGTGAGAAGATATTGATGGATAGTAAAATAAGTAAATCGACAATCCCAATTTTGTGTGCATTTCTGGGTTTAACAACGGCAGCTGTTGCAGAACCTTATCTACAGCCAGGTCCCGAGCCGACACTTCACACCCAAGAGGCATTTTCACCTGAGAGTAATTTCACTGCGAAGTGGACGCGGGCTGATGCACGCCAAATCAAGCGCATGTCTGATCCGACGGCAGGTTCACGTCAAAATTCGATGCCTGAAGAATATACTATGCCTGATATCCCGCAAAACTTTCCCGACATGTCGAACGAACAGGTCTGGGTATGGGACTCTTGGCCTCTTACTGACGAGAATGCTAATCAGTACAGTGTCAATGGGCAGGAGATCATTTTTTCTTTAGTAGCTGACCGTAGCCTTGGCTTTGATGACCGTCATGTTTACGCAAAGATCGGCTACTTCTATCGGCCGGCTGGGATTTCCGCTGACCAACGCCCAGAAAATGGTGGTTGGACCTATGGTGGTCTCGTGTTCGATGAAGGTGTCACCGGTGAAATTTTCGAGGACCAGTCTTATAGCCACCAGACCCAGTGGTCAGGCTCGGCGCGTATTTTTCCAGGTGGTGAAATAAAATTATTTTTCACAGATGTTGCATTCTACCGAGACCAAAACGGTGGACCGGACATCAAACCGTACGACTCTCGACTCGCCCTAAGCGTAGGCCATGTGCATGCTAATAAACACGGTGTGAGATTCACCGGGTTCAATAAAGTTACGTCGTTACTCGAGGCTGACGGCACTTACTACCAAAATGCTGAGCAAAACCCTTACTATAACTTCCGCGACCCGTTTACTTTCGAAGATCCGGCTCATCCAGGTGAGACCTATATGGTATTTGAGGGCAACACGGCGATGGATCGGGTCACTGCACAGTGTGATGCTGACGACCTTGGCTACCGGGACGGCGACCCTTATGCAGAAACCGTAACTCAAGTGAATGCATCGGGTGCGCCCTTTCAAATCGGTAACGTTGGTCTGGCCAGGGCTACGAACGACGACCTGACCGAGTGGGAATTTCTGCCGCCTATTCTATCTGCAAACTGTGTCACCGACCAGACTGAACGACCGCAGATTTACCAACAAGATGGCAAGTACTATCTTTTCACTATTAGCCACAGCACTACATATGCAACAGGTATTACTGGCCCCGAGGGCGTATATGGTTTCGTAGGCAACGGTATTCGCAGCGATTACCAGCCGATGAACCAGGGATCTGGGCTGGTGCTCGGTAACCCAACAAACCTCAATTACTGGCCAGGTAGCCCGTTTGCGCCAGACTATAATCAGCATCCAGGTCAATTCCAGTCATACTCACACTATGTGATGCCTGGTGGTTTAATCCAATCGTTCATCGACACAATCGGCACTAAAGAAAATTTTCGCCGTGGTGGGACACTTGCACCTACAGTTAGGATAAAAATTAACGGCGACTCGTCAGAGGTTGATTATTCCTATGGCGTAAATGGTTATGGGCTAGGTGGTTGGGCCGATATCCCTGCAAACCTGAATGTGAATTCGGGCGGACAGATCAAGCCACTTAAGCAATAACTTTAGTAAATTAACTTATATAGTCCTTACAAGGGGGAAGAGGAGAATGTGTTGTACCGACGTATCCTCTTCTCTCTTATTTGTACCTGACAAATAAAAGTATGCGGATTCATTGGACAGCCTCACAAACTGTCAGTCTGTTTTTTTGTTTTGCGGCAGTGACTTTTGAAGCACTGCATTTCTTTATTTTACAATTTTTTTGTACCGCCCATACCATCTATCATGCTCATTGAGTACCTTTGCGCAACTACTTTACTTTTTATCCGATTTTCCAATAAGGAGAGTTATGAATAACAATTTTATTTTAATATCTGCAAGTCGCTGGTCTTTGGCAATTTGCATGTTGGTCGCGCTGTTCAATTCAGGGGGGTCATCGGCCGTTGAATTCGGTTCCGAAGCAGCAATCAGCTCCTCACCGTTGCCCCTGTTGACAGAAAAATCATCTAAATACCAGCGTCCGACTAATTGGGCACGATATAGACCCGCAATGCACCTGACCCCCGAAAAACACTGGATGAACGATCCTCAGCGTCCAATTATGATTGACGGTATCTGGCACTACTATTACCTTTACAATGCCGATTATCCTATAGGGAATGGTACTGAGTGGTACCACGCAACCTCGGTTGACCTTGTGCACTGGCAAGATCACGGCGTGGCAATTGATAAGTATAAGAATGGCCTCGGCGATATTGAAACCGGCAGCGCAGTAATTGACATCAATAACACTGCAGGCTTCGGTCCTGGCGCGGTAATCGCCATTATGACTCAACAGCACGAGGGTGTGCAGCGTCAATCACTCTTTGTCTCGACTGACGGCGGCTATCGTTTTAAGGCGTACCAAGACAACCCTATTATGGACAATCCAGGATCCCAGCATTGGCGTGATCCTAAAATAGTCTGGGACGACACGCGCAATGAATGGTTGATGGTTCTGGCTGAGGGTCATAAGATCGGCTTTTACACATCGCCCGATTTGAAGCATTGGAAGTATCAGTCTGGGTTCAAGCGCAGCGACCTTGGAATTCTGGAATGTCCAGACCTGTTCCGGATGTCGGTCAACGGTGACACTGCAACTACACGATGGGTGCTGGTAACTGGCGCGAACGGCTTTAAAAAAGGAATGACCACGGGAACTGTGTACTGGACCGGAGAATGGGACGGAGAACATTTCACCGCTGATCACGATGAACCTCAATGGCTAGACTTGGGCGCCGACTTTTATGCCGCAGTGACATGGGACGACCCCCGCAACAATGACGCCGAACGCCTTACTTCGCGCTATGCCATCGGTTGGCTTAATAACTGGGCCTACGCCACCAAACTCCCAACCGATGACTGGCACGGGGGAGCTAACTCGGTCGTACGGCGCATCATGCTTCAGTCCGTCGACGGTAAGCCACAACTTGTATCGCAACCCATAAATGCGATCAACAAACTTGAAGGCAGTACAGTAGCTCGATCTAATATTCGGGTGACGGAAGCGTCGAAAACGACACTCCCTCAACCTCCATCCGACGCCTACCGTCTCCGTGTGAAGATTAATGCGGATTCAGATGCTAAAGAGGTCCGCTTCCGACTTAAGGAAGGAAAAAAGCACTTTTCTATCGTTGGGTACAACCTTGCGAATGATACTGTATTTATCCAACGCGATAGTGATGCTATAGCCAATGCGATGCCCAAAGTTTACCGCGAGATTCGAAAGTCGCCCGTACAAATGCGCGATGGCTTTGTCATGTTGGATATCATTGTAGATACAACATCCATTGAGGTCTTTGTAAATAACGGAGAAGTTGTACTTTCAAATCTTGTATTCGGTGCCCCCGGAGAAAATGCCCTCTCGGTCGAGTCAATTGGCGGGAATACCGAACTGAGCTTATTTGAGCTAGCTCCTTTGAAGGTTGCCCCGATCATTCGCAGTAAAGGTAATACGCGCTAGGCCTATGCTCCCGTGAAATTTTCGCCTAGATGTATTTTAAGGTGTTGCTAGTTATTGTGTAATTAATAGATATCGTTCCAATATGCTATCTCTCTAAGAACAAAGAAGCTCGACAGCTATTGAAGTGAATTGAGCTTCCTGAAAAAACAATGATGCGGGTCTAGTTGTACATCAGATTGACAAAACCAGAGAGATGTTGATAACTCTATAATTCACACGGAGTTTGATTTGAAATTTATCAACTAAAGTAGAGGGCTATATTTGTAATTCGTATCAGCTTTTTACTAACGTAATGGTAAAGTAATTTTGGACACCCATTAAGAAGGAAATATTATGCTAATAAGCATATAAATTTGGGTAAAAATCACAAAATTAAAACGCGAAACTTATTCCGCAGTAATCAAATAAGAAACTACTCAATTAGCTTAATTTAGGTTTAACGACAATTGACTCTAAGATTAAATATAAAGAACCTTAAATTGTGGCCAATATAATTGGCCACTACATTTCGAGAATCCCTCCACAAATATACATCTCAATTGTTGGATGTAGTACCACTACAATGGTGAGTACTTTGCTGAGGTTCTGACAAAAGCATTATTCATATTAAGCTTAATAGGAGCGTTATAAGGTTGCTCGATTTAAACTAAAAATGTCTTTCGTTTTAGTAAACTCACCTCCACCCAGTTTAACCTCGCTCTTTGATGCAATGGGCGCGGACTAATACCACCCACTAAATACGAGTAAATATTGCGTTGCTTGTATTGAGCTAATACTAAAAAACATAAGGCTTAATAAACTTTTAATTATCAATGCCTCAACTTACCAGTATTTAGCTAGCAGAGAAAATATAATACAAAAAAGCCGAGCTCTTAACTCGGCTCAAGTTATTAACAAGGAGAGGTTTTGTTAAACGTTCTTACTTTGGCCTTTAAATCAAATGCAGCATAAGCGGCTACAACAATAAAGCAACCTGCAGGCACCATATATGACAATGCAACGCTGTAAGTATCAATAAATACAGCTTGAATTACAGGTACTATTGCCCCACCAAGAATCGCCATAACTAAACCTGCTGCGCCTAGCTTAGCATCGTCACCTAACCCGTGTAGCGCAATTGCATATATAGTAGGAAACATTAATGACAAACAAGCAGAAATACATACTAGTGCCCAAACACCACTTATATTAGGCATTTGCACCATGTAAATACATAACATCATTGCTATAAGAGATGTAGCCATCAGTAACTTTGCAGGACGGATAAATCCCATAAGCCACGTCATTACAAAACGAGACACTAAAAATGTAATCATACTGTACTGTAAAATTGTACCGCCACTGACCTCATTTGTATTCAACGCTTCCATTACATATTGAATCGTAAAGGTCCATACACATGTCTGTGCAGCAACATTAAAAAATTGGGCTATTACACCAAAACGATAATGGGTATTTTTAAATAAGCGTTTAAAGGCTGGCTTAAAATCAACATGTTTTGAGACCTGCTTCTTTTTACAAAAATCCGGCGTTTTAGTGAACGCGATGGCAAGCCAAATAAAAACAAGCACACATGCCATACCCACATATGGCACCATTACGGCATCCAATTCGGCGCTTATTATATTTTTGAGCTGCGAAGTAGTCATGCTCGAACGCTCATCGGAAGTAGCGGTATTCAAGCTTGGTAAAATAAGAGTAGCAGCCAAAAACACCCCTATGTTTGTCCCTACCGGATTAAATGATTGCGCTAAATTCAACCTTCGAGTTGCACTTTGCTCATTCCCCATCCCCATAACATAAGGGTTTGCAGATGTTTCTAAAATAGATAGGCCACCTGCAAGTATAAATAAAGCCGCTAAAAAAAAGCCATAGGTCATTGCTTGACTAGCAGGGTAAAACATAAATGCGCCCATTGCAGCCATGCCTAGCCCAGTTAATACGCCAACTTTATAAGAAAACCGTTTGTTAATATAGGCAGCAGGAATAGCTAAGCAAAAATATGCGCCATAATAACTAAACTGCACCAATGCGGATTGCACTGAAGACATAGTAAAAATTTTACTAAAAACTTTTACTAACGGATCGGTCATATTTGCAGCTGCACCCCAAGCTGCAAAACATAATACGAGTAAAATAAAAGGCACGACCATCTCTTTTGAGACCAGAGGTGCTTTCGTGTGTGTGTGTGTGGTCATTTCAGTGTCTCAGTTGTTAACTTTAAGTAAAGCATTTAAACAGGTATATATCTGCACGTCAATAAATCAACTATAGTTATTTATTGCGCTTTTAGCTTTATATAATCTCAATATATTATTCAACAAAGTAGCAAAGCAGCTCCCATTTATACAGGTTGCTGTATCGCCAAACGGGATCTTGCGGTGTACAATAAATTAAGTTATTCAAGACAATAACCAACTAGGTAGGAATAATTATTAAAGCTAAAAACCCTCGATTTACATCACAAGAAGGCAGAAGCCAATCAGGCCTGCGTGCTTATAATGAACGTCGAATTATGACGCTGATCCGTCAGCAAGGTAGCGCTCCAAAAGCTGAAATTGCGCTGAAAACAGGGCTTTCTGCGCAAGCGGTTACAGTTATTATTAATAGCTTAGAAGCCGACTCCCTGTTAATAAGAAAAGAGCCACAACGAGGCCGTGTGGGGCAACCCACAATCCCCTTTGCACTAAACCCTGATGGCGCATTTGGTATAGGTCTAAAAGTAGGTCGCCGTAGTTTTGATTTAACACTTATTGATTTAATGGGAAATATTCGTGCTACGCTTCATGAAAATTGCGCTTACCCAACAGTAGATAGCCTACTAACCTTTTTAAGAAAAGGTATAAGCGTACTAAAAATGAGCCTTAATAAAGACCTAGCAGATAGGATTTTAGGCATAGGCGTTGCTACTCCTTACGAGATTTGGAATTGGACAGAAGAAGCCGGTGCCCCTACTGAAATAATGGAACAGTGGAAATCTTTTGATTTTAAGTTAAGAATAAATCAAATAATTGACCTACCTGTTTATGTTTGTAATGACGACACAGCTGCTTGTTCAGCTGAGTTAAGCTTTGGAAACCCTACCCGATTTACAGATTTTTTATATGTTTTTATAGGCACCTTTATTGGGGGTGGCGTAGTCATAAATGAATCATTATTTACAGGTAAAAAAGGCAATGCAGGCGCTATTGGCTCACTTCCCAAGCCTATGCTTAATAGCAAAGGTCAACTTAGTTCTCAGCAGCTTATTATGCAGTCATCTTTATATATTTTAGAAAAAATGCTTAAAAATGATGGCTACAACACCGATATACTATGGAGTTCTAATGAATATTGGGGCGACTTAGGACCTGTTTTAGAAAAATGGATAGATCAAGTTGCTGACGGCCTCGCCTATGCAGCATTATGCTCCCTTGCGATTTTTGATTTTGAAGCTGTCGTTATTGACGGCGCTATTCCCATAAACGTTAGAGAAAAAATAGTACTCGCTACCCAGATAAAATTAAGCGAAGCAGATCACCGTGGTATTAATCGCTGTGAAGTAAAAAGTGGTTCTATTGGCGCTAAAGCACAATCAATAGGCTGCGCTAACTTACCGTTACTCATAAACTTTTCACAAGACAACACTATCCTTTCACACCATTAAAGCAATTCTGAATTCACTATTAGCAGCTTGCGCTTAGCTTGAGCTGCTATATACAAAGTACCTTTTCATAAATCACATAGACTAATAAGTCACCATTATGTTTGTAAAAATTAATAAATAATAATAGTTGATTTATTAAATCAAGTTCTCTACATTCTATTCACAATTTTGAAAACACTGACTCGTTTGATTAATAAATCACAAAATTGTAAACACACACAATAAAGAGAGAACAACATGAAAAATATGTCTGCTAAAATGACCTTAATAGCTACGGCAGTTGCTATTTGCATTTCACCCAAAGCTAAGTCGCAAGCCCAAGGTTCATTAGAAACAAAGAGTGATTTAGGTTTTGAAAGAATAATCGTAACAGGTACATCTCGACCCAAAGAAAAAATTGAGTCAACGAATGCAATGACAACGTTTAACGAAGCAAAGTTAGAGCAGTTAGCGCCCCACAGTGTAGCAGAGCTCGTTAGAAGTATTCCTGGTTTTCACGCCGAAGACACCGGCGGCGAAACGGGTAATAACGTGGCCCCCAGAGGTTTCCCACTTTCAACCCAAACTGAATTTACAGCACTACTACGTGACGGTATGACTGTATTTTATAATCAAGATATTTTATTCACTCAAAATGACAGGTTTACTCGACTTTCAAGTTATGTAGGTAATGTGGAAGCAATAAGAGGCGGTGCATCCTCTATATTTGTTGGTAGTGCACCTGCAGGGTTTATTAACTTTATCTCCCGTGAAGGGGGCGATGATACTCAAGGCGATGTATTTTTTGAAACCAACAGTAATAATCGTTTAGGAGTGCAAGGTTGGGTAAGCGGCTCTATTAATGATCAAACAACCTATGCGGTAGGCGCTTGGTACCGTGAGGATGACTCAGCACGCGATCCTGGGTATACAGCAAACCAAGGTGGTGAAATAAACGCTAATATTAAATATTTTTTTGATGATGGTAATGGATTTACGCGCTTTGAAATAAACAAACAAGATGACAGTTCATTCTTTTTTATCCCACAACCACTAACGGGAAGCACTACCGATGCGCAAACAATACCTGGTGGTATGGATATAAGAGACGGAACAACAGGTAATTCAGCAGGTGCTCGCCTTTTAACGCTAAACAACACCCCAAGCGGAGACATAGATTTAGACGTAGCAGATGGCAACTACGCTGACGTCACTTATTTTGGTAACACTACCGAAATAGAAATAAACGAGAATTTAATTTTTTCTAACCAAATGCGTTATACGGATATGTTAACTACATTTACCGGTATCATAAATGTAGGTAATGCCGAATTATTATCAGATAAAGCGCAAGCCATTTATGATGCAAATGCAGACCAATTAAGTAATGCACTCGTAAACGGTAATTTAAATTTTGATATTCGTGATGCAGGTACAGGGTTTAGTGTTGCAAACTCAAGTGATGTAAACTCATATAACACAAATGGCTACGGTATTAATGCCGGCTTTTGGCACAGACGCTTCGAAGGCGATAACTTTCAAAATGAAACTAAATTAAACTACACATTCGATAACATGGGGGATGGCACTCTCTATGCAAACTTTGGGTTATTTTTCTCTAATATCAATGGTCACGTAACTGACTACCGTATTAATACATTACAATCAATTGAGCCTCTACCACAACGATTAGATATTGTTTTTACCGATGAACAAGGTAACGATATTGGCAGCGGCACATATAAAGGTATTCAGTCAGGGTCTCATGGTTATGCAGATATTGTTTACAGTGAAAAAACTCTCGCGCCGTTTGCCGATTTTGAGTACGAACTTGAAGATGTATCTTTCAATTTAGGCCTAAGATACGAAACATTAAAAGCAGATGGAGAGGCGCAAAATCAAGCAGAATATACAATAAATAGCTTTGCCAGTGATACAGATACTATTAACGGCAATATCTCCTTACCTTTTGGCGCAGGCACCTTCAGAAACTTTAACGTTGAATACAATGAACTTGCTTGGACAGTGGCCGCAAACTATAAATTTAATGATGATTTGGCTGTATTTACACGTTACGCAGATGGCTTTCGTATGCCTGATGTTGACAAGTACATGGCAATTACAGGCTTAGCAAATCAGCAGGAAATTGACGAGTTTAATAATTCCAATCGTCGAGAAACACAGCCGGCATCAACGGTAATGGCTGAGGTAGGCATCAAATATAATGAAGGCGACATAGCCGCATTTATAACGGGTTACTTTGCGGCTGCTGATGATTTATTTTTTAATGTGCCAACGGTTGAAAACGGCCAAGTTGTTCAACGCCAAGCATTTAGAAATACGGAAACTCTTGGCGTTGAAGCTGAGTTAAACTTTCAAGTTACCGAAGGCTGGCGCGTTGGTGTTTCTGCTACTTATCAATCTCCAGAGTTTGTGAACACCCCTGCCGCTCAATACCTTGATGCGAATGGTAATGCTGCGGCTATTGATATCAATGGCAACATGCCTGTACGTGTTCCTGAGCATTTTGGACAACTTACTAGTAGCTATGAATTTGATGATTTTTCTTGGGGGATGGCAACACTACATGGTAGCTATTCATGGAGTGGTAAACGTTATGCTGATGATGCCAACACTGCGGAGCTTCCTATGTATGGCATGCTAAATATTGGTTTATCGCTTGAAAATGAAAAAGGCTACTACCTTCGCGCTGATGTAAAAAACCTAAATAATTCTGAAGGGTTATCAGAGGGCGATCCACGTGCAGGTGAAACAGTTGCGGGTCAAGCAACTACGTTCAATGCACGGGTTGTGCTACCACGCACATTTAGTATTAGCATAGGTAAGCGCTTTTAATTTTATTTTTATCGCCTGCTTAGCAGGCGATAATGTTTACTATTATAGGAGTATTTACGATGGAAGTACTTGCAATCGGCGAGGCGTTAATCGATTTACTTTCAAATGAATGTATAAACGAAAACACCTCAAATCAGTCGTTTAGTTTTAACCAATTTGCAGGCGGTGCACCAGCAAATGTAGCTGTAGCAGTGGCTAAGTTAGGTGGTAAAAGTGCACTTTTAGGAAAGGTAGGTGATGACAAGTTTGGCCACTTTTTAATTAATGCCCTTAAATCCCATAACGTAAATACAGATCACCTTGGTTTATCTCTAAGGGGTAAAACTGCCATTGCTTTTGTGTCTTTAGATAAAAGCGGTGAACGTACGTTTGAGTTTTATGACAAATCCGCAGCCCATTACGACCTTCATATAACAGATCTAGATCCAACCTTATTTACGCAACCTAAAATTGTTTCATTTTGTTCAGGCTCGCTAGCCAAGCCACTCATTTACGATACCACTGTATATGCTATGCAACAGTTTAATAAAGTTGATTCTATATCCTGTATGGATATTAATTTTCGCCCGGCATTTTGGGATGCACCTCATACTGCAGCATCAGTAATATTTGAAGTTGCCAAAACAGTTAATATCATCAAAGCGAGTAAAGAAGAGCTAACTATGTTGTATGGGATAGAGCATATAGAAAGTACTATAAAAGCGTGGATTGATAGTGGTGTAACGTTAGTACTTATGAGCGATGGCGCCAAGCCAATTTCATTTACATCTCAATCTTTCAGTGGAACCTACCCTTGCCCTTATGCAAATGTTGTAGATACCACTGCTGCAGGGGACTCATTTATTGGCGGCTTTTTATATCAACTAGCTAAGCAAATTTGTAATCGTAGTGAATTTTCTACTTGGACTAATAATTTTGAAAACGTTTTAAAAGCTATTGACTTTGCGACTAAATGTGGAGCATTAACAGTCTCTAAATTTGGTGCCTTTGATGCACTGCCAACACAAAGTGAAATAGCTAACCTAAAACTTAAATCCGCAGCTGTGGCATAGCTTATAACAATAAAATCCGTAAACTAAATTTTGGTTACTAATTCCATACCAACTAGACTTTTTTGCCTTTAGTACGTATTTGTTAAAAGATAAAGCTTTCTTAAACAGAAAAAACTATCGGCAAAAAAGTATGCGTGAAAAAATAAATTTAAATCCCTTTCTACTTAGATATGTCTTTAGTAGTGCTATATCGACCCCGCTTATTTATAACTTTGAGCCATTTAAGCTTAGGGATGCGCATTATTACGAATGGCACTAGCACTTTGTTTATTAAAAACTCCTGAAATAAAAAGCCAACTAAAGCGCTTTAACGCGACACTTAATATTCTTAGCCAAAACATGCTTGCTCTTGAGAATCCGCTTAACCAAACGTAAAAAATAATTAGGCTGCACTCTTTCAAGAAAGCATGCAAATAAGCGGCTAGAGTTAAATAAGCTTTATTATAGGATTAACTAAAATGGAGTACTTTTTAAATTCACTTTATGTAATTGTACTAACAGTAGGCTTCATCAAAGTTTGTTGTTTATAACCGTAATCTAAAGCCGTAAATGTAGCGCTTACTCGTATTTGAGCCACAAACCTACCAGTCTAATATTCTTAATATTATGCAGGTGGCGTTTTTAATACCTATAAAAGGCTAATCAGTAATAGCGCTATCAAGCAGTGCAGTAACAACCACTGGTTTTATTAAGTAAAAGTTCGCTGTTAAATCCAGCTACAAGATTATTTATAACCGTTTCAACAAAACCACTGCCCTGCGCGCAGCCAAGCCCTTGAGAAAGCGGGCCGGCATAAACAAAGTCACCTTTATCGTTAATCACCACGGCAGCTGGTGTAGCAGGGAGCAGTATTTGTAAAGAGGCTGTTTGCTCAATATTGATAAGCGTAATATTTTGCGCTTTAGAAAACGCAGCCAACTGTTTTAAATGAGGCTGGGCTTGCTTGGTGCAGCCACAGTCAGGGTCAGTAACGATAATCAATGAATTATACTTTGCAGCTGTAAACCCTATGTGTTGTTTAAATTTAGTAAACCACCCTGGTTGATCAAGCACGCCATAGCTGTCAAAAACGCGCAACTGATTATATTGATAATAAACTAAACCAGAAACCGTCAATACTAACCACAGAGCAATCACTGCACTCATTTTAATGGATGAATTACTTAAATTTAGCAATGCTTTGCTCTAATACCGCAATACTTACGTCGATCATTTGTACTTTAGCGGTTAGTTTTTCTACCACTTTGGTATCTTGATATTGGCTTTGCTGCATTTGTTCTGTGCTAGAAGCTATTTGTTTTGTGTTTACAGCTTGCTCAGCAACAACTTGCGCTACAGAGTGAGTACTCTGGCTGACAGCTTTTATTTGCTCACTCATGGCGCTTATGTTTTCTTTCATGGTGGTGCTGATATGCGTTAAATCAACAACAAAATCGACACACTGGCTCATAGATTGGGTTGACGTTTTACTGTTTGTAACTAAATCTTTTAATGTTAAAGCAATTTTATCTGTCGTGGCTTTACTGCTTGTAGCAAGCGTTCTGACTTCATCGGCTACAACTGCAAAGCCGCGGCCATGCTCACCCGCTCTTGCGGCTTCAATGGCTGCGTTAAGCGCAAGTAAGTTAGTTTGCTCTGCAATGCCTGATATTTCATTCAACAACCCTGATATTACATCGCCAGCGGCCACTAAATGATTTATTTGCTCTTCTGTATGATTAAGTAAATTAAGTAGCTCCGTGCTTTTAGTGTCTGTTTGCATAACGTCATTTAAGGCGCTATTTGCAGCTTGAGTAATGTTATCTACTTGCTGCTTTAACACTTCGCTTTCATGCTCAACTAAGCTAAAGCCCTTTGCAACTTGAGCACCAGAGTCAGCTATATCATTAGTTTGTTGCTTTCTTTGCTCTGCCCCGCTTGCTAGCTCATCGTGTACGTTTATTAATTGCTGCGAATTTTGCTGCAGTGAAAGAGACTGCGTTTGCACTTGCCTAATTACATCTGATAAATAACCCAATAAAGTATTAAAGCCCGCTACTGCATTGCTATTTTTATCATCGGCCCTAAGCGAAAGCTGTATATGCTCGGGGTCTTGCATAATGGCTTCGGTCGCTTTGGTTAAAGACACGCCAGCTCGGCGCTCTTGTTGTAGAGTTTTAGCAATATAGCCTGCTACAAACACTTCTACTATTGCATAGCCGGCATGTATAAGCACCGTAGTAAACGCCAGTCTATCTGGGTCAAATACATAAAAGCCGGTGTTTTGTGTTTGTAAAAAGTAAAAGCTTAAATGATGAACGGCCACAAAAATAATGGCCGTAATAAACACCTGCCATTGCACAAACATGATCAACATGGCCATTAAGATGAATATTTCGAAGTGTATTTCTATTAACCCGAAGGCTTGTTGTATATGCAAAAAAGAAAACATCATAATTGCCGCAGCCACAACATGGCCTGTGATTGGGTTATTTTGCTGAGTTTTAAGTAACCATATAGGCATTAAACTTAAAGGTAGGCCGACTATAAATGCTTGTGTAAGTGTCCCAAAGTACAAGCCTAGGGCGATAGACTCTACAAACAAAAAAATAAATATTATGGTGAATAAACGACTTACACTATTCATAAATGCCTTTAATTATTAAAATTTTTTTGAACAAAATCAGGGGTTGTACGTATTAGCTAATAATTACGACCACATTTAATTATCAATATAGCCTAGCCTGCCAACTTTACTTAATAATTGATAAAACCGCTTTAAATTCAGGTAAGGCTGCGTTTTTTGTCCACTGAAAAATGATACTTTCTACGCTTGTAATTATTGCCCCAGCCTGTTGTAACTGCTCTAGAGCTAGCGATTTATGCATCGTATTTCGTGAACCCACAGCATCTGCCGCTACATGCACCTCAAATCCTTGGGCTATTAAATCTAAGCAGGTTTGTAAAACACATACATGCGCCTCTGTGCCTATTACTATAATTTGTGAACGCGTAAGCTTTGTAAACACAGCATTAAATGCAGGCTCATTACACGCACTAAAATGCGTTTTTTCAACAGTCTGTGCGTTTATAAGGGTGTTTTTTAAAAGGCTGTTTGTACCACCAAGCCCTTGAGGATATTGCTCAGTCACTATGCTAGGAATTTTAAAAAGGGCGCTTACTTTGGCAATTTTTATTGCCCACTCTAGTAAATCAGAAAAACCACTAATAGCGGGAGAAAGCTTATCTTGAATATCTATCACTAATAACACGCTGTTATCTGCAGACAAATTTTTGTGACTAACCATAACACCCCGCTTTTAAGTAATTATAATTAGTAAGCGTAGCTTAAATGATTATAAATAACTAAATTAGTGCTTTAATTTAGTTGTTATAAGTTGTAATCCACATTTTAAAAAATGTGCTATATTTAACTTTTATATATATATCCCTGCCCTAGAGCGAGTTTATTAGTGCGATTGAGTATTTTGTTTTTTCTCTTCACCACTGTATGTTTTCTTTGTATTACTAGCGTATCGGCCTCCACAAATTATGCTCAACAACTACAACGAATATCTACCGATGAAGGTTTATCCCAAAATTACGTAACTAAAATTTTGCAAGACGATTTAGGTTATATTTGGATAGCTACAGCGCAAGGGCTTAATCGATTTGACGGCTACACGGTAACCCCTTTTGATGGCGGATTTACCCTTAACGAAAACTTCATCACTACACTATTTAAAACGCATGCAGGCAATATAATTGTTTCTACTGAGCTTGCCGGTGCCTATTTAGTTAACCCAAAAACGTTAACTACTCGTAATATATTTTCGGGCAATCTTGCAGGTAATACAGCTAGTTACGCTTCAATTGAAGCGATAGCCCAACACCAAGATACCTTTTACCTTGCCATTTTAAACAACGTGTATTCACTTAACTCTAAAACAAATTCACTTACTTTAGAGTTTACTATAGGCAATGAAAACAGCGTGGTGCGCGCGTTAAAATATTACAAAAATACGCTATTTATAGGCACACAAACGGGTTTATTTAGTTACGACCTAAAAACAGAGTCATTAACCCCTCTTAATTTACATACTCCCGATAAACAAACAGTCGATAACAGTAATGTTAAGTTTTTATCTGTAGACCCCGCGCTAGGATTATTAGTAGGCACCGTTGAGGGCATGTACGCATTAAGTTTAAATAGCTCAGCAGGAGCAGCTGCAGATCAAAGCACTAAAAGCGTGATTGCTGATTACAATATTTGGGATTACAGCAATACACCCTATGGCGAATTTATTGCCACAGAGCATGGCTTGTTCGAATTTAACCGAGAAAAGGGCACCACTGAGTTAATTCTTAGCTTTGATCAAAGTAAATTTAATATTACCGAAAATACTATTAACGATTTAATGGTCGACTCAAGTGGCGTGTTTTGGCTGGCGTCGCGCACTCAAGGCGTGCTTACTTGGTCAATAAACACACGGCGCTTTAACAAAATCACCCTACCCGAAAACAACTATATAAACAGTATTTACCAAGACGATGATTTAACTATGTGGTACGGCACCGACAATGGCCTTGCTCATGTAAATGCTAAAAACAAAACAACCTACTACCTAACCTCGCAAGACCCTAAAGCGGTTTATGGTGAATACGCTATTTTTGCAATTAATAAAGCGCATTTAGATTCCACTTCGCGGTATTTATGGCTAACGGGGTACTACAGTTTAATTTTATTTGACAAAGAAACAGGCACTGCCGTTGCCAAAAAAGATTTAAATAACGCACTGTCTGAAGGTGCGGTTATTTATGGTTTGTCTGAGGTAGCCCCCGACACATTCGCTTTTTATAATGATCACAGTTTTTATGTTTATAATGGTAAAGCAGGCTTAACGCGCGAAATTAACGGGTTAAAACAACATGTAAACCCTTTAGAGGCCTATACTTTTCATCGACCTTTTGATGATTACCCAAATGAAGTTGTATTAAGTACAACTACCCACTTTTACCGGTTTAACGAGCAAACAAACACCCTTACCACTATTTATAAAACCAGCAAAAAAGACAGCCAAAATTACCACACAGTAGAAAACTGGTTAACCGATAAAAATAACATTTTATGGTTAGCAACAACCAGCGAAGGCCTAGTGGGTATTGATGCGCAGAGCTTTGAAAAAAAGCACCACTTTAACGTAAGTAACGCCTTAAAAACGCAGTCTATTTATTCACTTATTAGCGATGAGTATGGTTATTTATGGTTTAGCAGTAAAAATGGTTTGTACCGCTTAAATACCGATACGTTAAGGCTGCGAGTTTTTACAGTAAAAGATGGTTTATCGGTTAATTTATTTAGCACTTTAGGGGCAATTACGCTTAAAAATAACACTGTAATGTTTGGCAGCAGTTATGGTGCAATTTCGTTTAACCCCGCTGAGTTTTTACAGCAAAGCACGCAAACAGCTACCTCAATAACCGATATTACATTAATGTCGCGCGATTTAGACTATCAGCCAAATCAGTTTGCCACCTCTGCATTGCAATTAACACATGAAGATATGGGTTTGGAGGTCAGCTTTTCTAATTTTGATTTTCAAAATAGCGCGGAAACACGTTACAAAATTACGCTTCAAGGGCCTACTTCGCTAGAGTATGATGATTTAAAAGCAAACAAAATATTTTTTACAAAGCTCCCACCAGGAAATTATCAATTAAAGGCCAGCGCGTATAATTTTAATAGTGCGACTGAATCAAAGCCGGCGCTGTTAAATTTTAATGTGGCATACGCGCCGTGGAAGTCTCCTTATGCATATGCAGCTTATATTTTAATTATTATAACTGTGCTGTGTTTACTGTTTTGGCAATACAGAAGCAGACAGCTAGCCATAGCTAATGCGCAAAAAGCGACTATACACTCGCAAAAACAAACCGAGCTTGCGCTCAGTAACAATAAAAGTGGCATTTGGGATTACCATTACAGCGACGATTCAGTAAATACAAACCGGGGAAGTGAGCTTGGGTATACTAATTTGCCAAACCGTATTCCATTAAAACATTATTTAGCTTTAATTCACCCTGAAGACAAACCGCGGGTTATTTCGCACTGGTTAAACTTTACCAAACAAAAAAAGCATGAGCATTGGCAAGCAACTTACCGGTTAAAGCATAAGCTTGGCCATTGGTTGTGGTATCAAGATTTAGGGCAAATTATTTATGACGAACACACAAATAAACCGATATCTGTATCTGGCATATATACCAACATAACTGAGCAACGTGCCAATGAGCAGCAAGCCAACATTTTAGGTGAGGCGTTTGGGCAAATAAACGACTGGCTGCTTATTTTAGATAATAATTTGGTGCCGGTTTCTGCAAATAACAGTTTTATAAAAACCTTTTCGCAAACTCATAAACATCCGCTTAGCTTAAAAGTGTTTGTTAATGCGATAGGTAAAGCGCAATGTAAAAGCTATGCCAACACATTAAAAAGCTTAACAGCAAAACAAAATTGGCGAACTGATGCCGTTATTAAAACTGCAACTAACCCGCACCACCCCATACATATAAGTGCCACTGCAATTGCTAAAGATACACATAGCATAAGTTACTATGTGATTGTTATTTCGGATTTAACCGAGCAAAAAAAGGCAGAAGACGAGCTGCGCTATTTAGCCAATTTCGATCCCCTTACACAATTACCTAACCGCAGTTTAATGCATCAAAAAATTGGTAAATCGATTAAAAAAGCTCACCAGCAGCTCACTCAAAGCGCTTTACTATTTATAGATTTAGACAAATTTAAACCGGTAAACGACACATTTGGCCACGCAGTGGGAGATCAACTACTGTGTAATATCACCCAAAGAGTGAGCGCTATGTTGCCAAGTAATGCCACGCTAGGCCGCCAAAGCGGTGACGAATTTTTAGTGCTTATTGATAACGTAGAAGACATAGCCGCACTTAATAACATAGTCAAAAGTATCAGCTCAGAACTTGCCAATAAGGTCATTATCGAAGATTTTTCTATTAATATATCAGCCAGTATTGGCGTGGCTTTATACCCATTTGATGCCAGCTCGACCGATTTACTGATCAGAAACGCCGATGTAGCCATGATGCATGCAAAGCAAGCAGGCAGAAACGGGTTTAAGTTTTTTAACGACTCGATGAACGAGCAAATAAAACAAAAGCTCATCCTCGAAAACGATTTAAAAGACGCCGCGAAAGATAATCTATTATTTAATCACTACCAACCCATAATAGACACGCACGCACAAACAATAAATGGGGTTGAATTACTTATGCGCTGGGAAAATAACGGCCAATTTGTCTCGCCGGCTTTATTTATCCCTATTGCTGAAGAAACAGGCCTGATAGAAGCATTAACTGAGCAAGCTTTAGAGCGCGCGCTAACTGAGCTAGCCCCTACATTGGCCAGCAACCCATTGTTTTATATTTCACTTAACTTGTCGCCAAAGCACATTTTAAGGACGAATATAGCAACCAAGCTGACCAATATATTAAAACAGCATCAAATGAGCCCAGTGCAACTGCGCCTAGAAATAACAGAAAACATACTGCTAGAAGACAAGCAAAAAGCCGCAAAGCAACTACAAAAGTTAAAATCGGCTGGTTTTAAGCTGTTACTCGATGATTTTGGCACCGGCTACTCATCACTTACTTATTTGAGCCAGTTCCCTATTGATGTCATTAAAATTGATCAAAGCTTTGTAAACAGCATTGGGGTTGATAAAAGTGATGAGTCGATCATCAAAACCATTTACACTTTGGCTCAAAACTTAGAGCTTTATTGCATAGCCGAAGGCGTTGAAACTAAGCAACAAAAAGCCTTTTTAGAAGGGTTAGGTTGTCATGTTTTACAAGGTTATTATTTTGCAAAACCAATGAGGGCAGAGCAATTACAAAACCCCGAAACACATGAGCATATTCACACTTTAATAAAAAGTTAGCTATGAATATGCTGGCATTCGTGGCTTTCTATTTGTAGTACGCTGCTTTTAACATTAAAACGCGCAGCGAGAAGTTTTTCTATTTTTAAGCGGCAGGCTTCATCGTGCTTTTCAATTGTACAATGCTCTTTTAACACCACGTGAGCGCCGACAATAATATCGCTGTCTTTGCGCGAGACCGTCACATTATGTACGTTATGCACATGCTCTAACTCGGTAATTGACTGCTCAATATCCTTCACTTTAGGCAACTTAGCGTTATTAAAGAACAGCCCCTTAATACAGCTCGTGATCACTTTACCACCGGTAAATAACACAAACGAGGCAATTAGCATGCTCGATAAAATATCAATAATGCTCCAGCCCGTAAAATAAATAAGTACGCCAGCTATAAACGTAGAAATGGTCGATATAATGTCAAAAAACGAATGTAAAAATACAGCGTACACATTAATGCTTGCTTTGCGCCCTTTATAAAGTACCCACGCTGCAGCACCATGAAATAAAAACCCCACAGAGGCAATACTCGACATTAAAAAGCTGTTTATTGCTAAATCATGGCCATCGTTATGATGGGAAATTCTCTCTACACCTTCATATAAAATAACGGAGCTTATCGCCAAATACAGTAAACCATTAATTAAACCACCAATGAGCTCAGCGCGTTGATAGCCATCGTTATAGGTTTTAGCAAAATGAATTGCTAAGCTTGAGGCAATAAGGGCAATAAATAGCGAGCTATTATGCACAAATAAGTGCCCTGCATCGGCAAGTACAGCAAGCGAATTAGCGTAATAAGCGCCAATTACCTGAATTACCATAAATGAACATGTTATCGCTAAAGCGATAAGTAACCGACGACGAGACGCCTGGTGTGTAGTGATTTCTGTCATGAAATGCTTGAAAAACCTATACTTAAAATGCAAATAAGCCGTCAGGTGGCTTAGAGTAGAAAAGGGTAATGATATACAGTAGCAATTGTAATACGAAGCCCTCTTAAACGCACTAAAAACTTAGCAAAATAGCTAAAGTTGTACTAAATAACATAGTAGGAACAATTAAATTGTATGTAAAATCAACTGGAGCAATGAGTGGGCTTAAAACCAATCGAAGATATGTGGAGTACTATAAAGCTTATTCCGTTTGCCGTTGTACTTTATGATGCTAAAACACAAGCCTATAAAGCAAACACTCAAGCGCAGAGTATATTTGATTTACCCTCACAGCCAACCTTAAAAGATGCAGACTTTAAGCACCTCACGCTAAGTAGTCCAGAAAGTAAAAAACAATTTACTGTTGCGCAATTGTTTGAAAAATACTTAGTTATAAATACTAACTGCCACGTATTTTTACAAAAACAAACACACGGCCTATTACTAAACGCCAAACTTGCCTCGCTAAATAGTCACTTATACATTGCTACGTTTGAGATAATTGAACACAACGAAGATGCGCAATATAACTTTGATAAAATTATTTCAAAAATTTCTACCGACTTAATAGATATTCAAATTGACGATATTGATACTCATATAGAGTTTGCGCTTAAAGCCATTGGCACTGTATGCCATGCCGATAGAAGCTACTTATTTAAATTTTCTGACGATGGTAAGTCAATGCGCAACACCCATGAATGGGTTAATCAAGGTATTCAGCCATTTAAAGATCAACTACAGCACATACCAAAAAACTCACTCCCCTACTTTGCTAATTTAATGGGCACCACACACTTATTTAAAGTGAATGATGTTGCAAGCCTCCCAGAAAAAGCGATTAAAGAAAAACAAGAACTTGAGCGTGAAGGTATTCAATCGGTACTGTGTATTGGCCTTCGCTACGATAAGGAGCTAGTAGGCTTTATTGGTTGTGATTGTGTAAAGCAAAAACGTGAGTGGACAGACTTAGACTTAATTAGGATAAAACTAGTAGGTGAAATAATCGCTAATGCGTTTAAAAACTTAAACTACAAGCAAGAGCTTCAGCATATTCAACAACAGCTAATTACCGCAAATCAAAAACTTAACCACCTTGTTAATACCGACAGCCTCACCACAATTGCAAATAGACGTTGTTTTGACAAAGCACTAGAGAGCGAAATTAAACGCTGCGCACGTGCTAAGCAAACCGTTAGCTTAATTATGTGCGATATAGATTTTTTTAAAAATTACAACGACAGCTACGGCCATCAACAAGGCGATGAAGCCTTAGTTAAGGTGGCAGCTGCGCTTAAGTCGCAATGCCGACGCGAAGGCGATTTAGCCGCGCGCTATGGCGGTGAAGAATTTGCCGTCATTTTACCGGCAACTGATGAGCAAGACTGCCAGCAATTTACCCGCTTAATTCAACAAGCAATTAACGCGGCAGGCATAAAACACAATAATTCTACCGTAAGTGAGTACTTAACATTAAGTATCGGTTTTTATTCAGCCACGCCTGATAAAAATAGCACGCCACAGTGCTTTATAAGCAAAGCCGATCAAGCACTCTATACCGCAAAAGAAACAGGCCGTAATAAGGTGTGCCAATTTACATAACTAAATCTATTATAAAGTAACGGGCGGCTCTAGCTGCCCGTTTTTTATGCCTGATATTTTAAATACATTACCTTGTAATGACTGGTTAGTTTTTACATTACTGTCATCTGCAGAAGTTACAAATAGCCACTGTGCGTTATTGCCACCAAAGGCAACGCTTGTAGGTTTTGTTGCAGCAAGTGGTAGTGTGTTTAAAACCTCCCCATCTGGCGATAAACACATAACGCAGCCCATATCCCATACCGCAAGCCATAAGTTGCCAAGGGCATCAATCACACAGCCATCTGGGTCTACTTGGGTATTTTTAAATTGATAAAAAACTTGGGCGGGTAATATAGGCTCGCCGCTGTCTGGGTTTACATTTAAAGTAAAAATACAGCTGGCTTTAGAGTCGCAGTAATAAGCACGTGAGCGCGCTTTATCAAAACATAACCCGTTGGGAATGGTTAAACCTTGCACCACGCAATTAAGCGAATTTTGATAAAAACGGTAAATCTTACCTTCGCCTGAGCGGGCGTTTGTATCCATAGTGCTTAGCCAAAAACCACCCCAAGGGTCTGCCCGGCCATCGTTAGAGCGCCGTGTGGACTGGGTATTTTCTAAAAATGTGAGCGTTTGGCGCACCCCAGAAGCTATATGGTATTTATATATACCCGTACTGGTGCCAATAATAAGGTGTGCTTTATCAAGCCACGCTAAAGCCGAAACCGTATCTTGCATTTCAACTTGTGTTAGTGAGTCAGGCTTTGTTAAACACTTACTTAGCAGAAGGTTTTTTTCTATATCTACCCAAAATAGCGTTTCAAGCAAAGGGTGCCAAAGCGGGCTTTCACCTAACTTATTTTGCAAATTACTAAATACGGTCACACTTAAGTCAGTCATAAATAACGATTCTTTAATATTAACAAAGCCTTGTATTAATAAATACTTTATCAGAAATACCCAACACTTACGATTAAACAAAACACATAAGCAGCTAAACGCTTTTGCTAAGCCAAACAGTGCACTAATAGCAAATAGCTTAATTAAGTGATTTAGTTTTAAATACTAAACCATGTTGATTACAGGGTAAAAGCTTCGTTATTGCTCTGTTTATATCAAAATTTTTAGCGCCGTTAGCGCCAAGTTTAATCCCTTAAGTGAATTAAGTAATGTGGCAAATGGGTATAATTATTTCAGCATTTTATCGCGCTTTACATGGTTAGTTGGTAATATCATCAAAAGGGAGGTAATAGTATGATTAATAATAACAATAAACATTCTTTAGTGGTTGAGGGAGGTGCAATGCGCGGTATTTTTGCCGCCGGCGTACTGGATGAATTTTTAGCGCAGCGCTATCAACCTTTTACTAATTACTTTGGGGTTTCTGCTGGCGCTACCAATATAGCCGCTTATTTATGCCAACAACCTAAACGAAATTACCATGTTATTACCGATTTTTCGTGTCGGCCTGAATTTATTAACTTAGCGCGCTTTATCAAAGGCGGCCACTTATTTGATTTAGATTGGCTGTGGCAAGCAACCATTAAAGAGATCCCCCTCAATACAGAAGCCTTTGCAAAGGCTGCTCACGAATTTTATATCGTCTCTACAGCTATCTCCACAGGGCAGCCCCATTACCTCAAAGCAAGTAGTGATGCGATGGTAGAGCAACTTAAGGCATCGTGCGCGATTCCAATTGCGTATCGCAACTACCCTATAATTAATGATATTGCAATGACCGATGGCGGCGTAGCAGACTCTATTCCCGTAATAAAAGCATACGAAATGGGCGCTCAAGAAATAACCGTGGTGCTTTCTCAGCCACTAGGCTATAGAAAAAAGCCAAGTAAATCTCAGTGGTTAACTAAAAAACTTTATAAAAACTACCCTGCTTTAATTAATAGCTCGATTAACAGAGCGCATGTTTATAACAGCAGCATAGATTTTATTAATAACCCGCCTGAAGATTGCAAAATAAATATTATTGCTCCACCGCCCCAATTTAGAGTGGGCCGTACAACAAAAAATGTTAAACGCCTTAACGATGGGTACAAAATGGGAATTGATACAGCCAAAGCCTTTTTAAGCTAAGTGTGTTGTTTCCCTTTAGAAAGTGCAACCAGTATGCCCATTACAGTAAACGCTGCAATGGTGCATACAATCCCAGCTAGCACAGCGTAAACATGTATAAAGCACGCTAAGGCAATAGCTATTAAAGCACTACAATACAGCCATTTATAGGCTACTTTGTAGAGCTTACTTCTCATTAATAATAAAGCGGCCAGTAAACACGCTAGTGCAATAACTATCATAACAGTGTTCATGCTGCTTTTACCTCTGCAAGTGCTATGGCATCAGGTTTTGTTTTTAAGTATCCCCATAAAAACGCCAGTCCAACAATTAAAAAGCTAATATCTGTAAATGCCACTAGGGTACTGTTTGCGTTAATAACATTATTAACGCCCAATACACTATTAAGTGGTAAAACACTTATTAAGAATAAGGCGCAAAGCAACAAGGTTGCTCTGAAGTAGTTTTTATAGTTTTGCCAAAATGCTGCAATTACTAGCCATACTAACCACGTGTAAAAAAATACCGGCCCAAAGTAAGCATTGTGTTCAACACCAGCCACGGCATAGTTTAAAAGTACTTGCACAGGGAATAACACACAACAAGCAAGCACTAAACCACCACAACTGCCTATAATAAAGCGGTTCCACCTTGCATACGCGCCAGCGCTAAGTGTTGGTGTGCTGCCTCTGGTACGCTTTGCTAGCCACATCATCATGCCAGAAAGTGGCATTAAGGCACATGCTAAGCCAAGCATTACCCAAAGTAACTTCACAAATAAACCTGCAAAATTACCAAAATGGAGTGGGAAGAGTATTTCAATAATTTTAATTGATACCCCTGCAATATCGCCAAAGCTACTCATTGAAGTGATGTACTCCCCTTGCCCATTGTAATGCAATAACTGAGAAGCCACGGCTTCGCCTCCTAAAAGGCGTAAATACACTTGTGCGTTAGCATCGTTATGCGCCATTACCGTGGCATCTAAAACAACGGCATGTGGGTAGCGTTGCTGCGCATCACTTAAAATAGCGGTTATGTTAGTCGGCTGATTTACATGACTAATTATTGGCTCAGGAATAGCTGTAAAAGTTTCTATCAACTTATCTTGGTCGCCTCCAAAGCTAACGAAAGCTGCTGCAGGTAGTAAAATTACGGTTGCGAGCCCTAAAAATGCGCCGCTAAAGCCAATTACAATATTAAAAATACTGCCCCAAATGCCCATTACTTTGTGGCCGTCACTTATGGTTACATCTAAGCCTTTGTGCCACCTAAAGGTAAACAGCTCTTTAATTAATTTACGATGTATAAATAAGCCAGTTACCGTACTTACTAATAATGTTAAACCTAAAAACCCAGTTAAAATAAGCCCTATAGGTCGCCCTAAATGTAAGTCAGCGTGAAACTCACCAATGTAGCTGGCTGCATCTGTTTTTCTATTGGCATAATATTGCTTACTGGGGCCATAGTAGGTATTTACCAACGCTAAGCTTGCTGGGTCAAATTCAAATGCCCGAAGTACTTCTTGCTGGTAATTTTCATCACCATGGTGCGATTCAAATACTAAAGCCAGTAAGTGAAAATTATGCCCTGTTGGCATAAACACATGAATGTTTTCACCAAACTCTTTGGGCACTTGAGCGTGGTATGTATTAACTAATGTGCTTATTTCGCTATTAGGAATATGTTGAGTTTGCTGCAGTGATTGGTTGGCCCAAATTTTTAGCTCAGGCCTTGCAAGTACTGCTAACGCGCCGGTAAATGCCACAACAAACAATAAAACGGCGGTTACTACGCCCACCCAACTATGTAATAAAAATAGCTTTTTTAAAGTAATTGATTTCATCCTTGCCCTTGCATTAATGCAAAATAACTTAAAATTCCATGCACTAAACACAAAGTGATCATGACTAAAAATGGCTGCCATGCTTTTTCGCTAATGTAGGCATATATAAAAAGCCCAACCCAAATAATTGGAAACAGTAAAATAGGCAGTAAAATTTGTTCACTCATTTGTAATGGCAAGTAGGTAGTCATCCCGGTGATCATCACCGTAGCGGTTACCAATGCCAATACGCACGCCATTAAATGGCGACGCTTTGTAGCGCTAAAGGTTTTTTTATTATTCATTTTTAGCTCATTTAATAAATAGCAGGCGCGCACATCTGCACATGCAAATAACAACTATTTGCATTATATTGCGCATTTGTAAATTTATGCAACATATTATCGTTACTTAATAAGCGAACAAGCTCCTTTTTATTCGCACAATCAATGCCTGTTTATTTATAAAATTACATTTTTTGAGCATACTTGGTATTTAGGTAGGTAAATATGATGGGCTGAAACTGTTTTTAAATAATCCCAAAAACAACTGCGTTATCATACTGATCAGTGCTTAACTGCTTAGCCCATTAAAATAACGACTAAACAGGCAAATTTTTAACTTTAACAGTCAACAAACTCTATAATTATTGTTATTTTGTTAAGGCATATGCAAAAAGCTAATTGTCCCTAGGCAGGCTCTTTTAGCAGCTGTTAAACAAATCACTATACATTGATAAAATGAGAGAAATTTATGAGCGATAAAATCAATCCAGACGCGTTACACGCACTAAAAATTGCATTTACTTACATGCCGCAAGCAATTGAAGTAACAAAGTACGAATATGGCGAGCGCTATCAAACGGTGCTTGATCATATTGAAGCCGTGCGCGAAGTGTTGCTTATAAACGATGTAGACCCAGAAGAAGTAGGCGGCGACATAAACCCAGAATACACGCCTAATTCTACCTATTAATGGGAAAAGTTTGCTAATTGAGCAAAACAATTAAGTTCGCGTGTTGATAGCCTAACACCCATTACTCAATATATTGCTCAACGGTTTACGCCTGTTGGTATAAACTGTTAAAAACATATAAATAAATGTGCCTATCTACCGATACGCATAACGATATAAAATACAATTAAGGTAATTGCGGTGAACTTTTTAAGGCGTTTTCACGATATAGTCTCAGACCAAACTCTGGATTTTAATTCTAAAATTAAAAACCTACTCGCGTTTGGCCTAGAAGTGTTCAGCCTTGATGTAGCAATAATTAGTAAAATTGATGCTAATACGTACACAGTATTACATGCTCTAACACCCGATAACGCCTTATTACCCGGTACACAATTTGAGCTAGATGGCACCTATTGCGTCCATACTTTATCAGCGGGCTCGGCGCTTTCGTTTCATAAAGCCTCACAAAGTACGATTGCAACTCACCCTTGTTACATAAATTTTCAACTTGAGTCCTACATTGGCGCACCTATAAAAGTAGCCGATAAAACCTTTGGCACTGTTAACTTTTCATCGCCTAACGAGTCACCTGCATTTAGCGACGAAGCCTACGATTACATTGAGCTATTTGCCCAATGGTTAGGATCTGAATTTGCAAAAATAGACACGAAAGAGCAACTTTTAAAAAATAGCTACACCCTTTCAAAGCTCGAAAACATCGCTAATATCGGCACTTGGGAGGTCGATTTAATCGAGAACAAAGTTTATTGGAGTAAGCAAACTAAACGCATTCATCAGGTAGCCGATGACTACCAGCCAATAGTTGATAACGCAATTGAGTTTTACAAAGAGGGCCCCAGCAGAGAAGCCATAAATAAAGCGGTAGAAAACGCCATAAACAAAGGTGAAAAATGGGATTTAGAACTTGAGGTTATCACTGCACAAAACCAAGAAATTTGGATTTCGACTTTTGGAGAAGCCGAGTTTCACGAAGGTAATTGCATAAGGCTATTTGGTACATTTCAAGACATTACCGAATCTATATTACTTAGAGAAGCGCTAAAAAAGAAAAAAGCCGAAGCAGAGCATATGTTAGAAGATAGAAGTATGCTATTTGCTAAAATTAGCCACGAGTTACGCACCCCGCTAAATGGCATAACTGGCATGCTCACCACCTTAACAGATGAAAAAGACACTGAAAAACGAGACGAAAAAATAAAAATAGCGCTACGCAGCGCTGATATTTTACTTAATATTATCAACGAAGTACTCGATTTTTCTAAAATTAATCATGGTGAATTAAAACTAGAGCCAACCGATGTACTGCTTAAAACCATATTTAGTGATTTAGCCTCTTTATATACCCCGTTATTTAAAGAAACCCATGTTGAATTAATCATAGAAAATACAATTGATGATAGCTGCTGGGCCTTTTGCGACAGTACACGCCTGAGCCAAATTACCTCTAACTTATTAAGTAACGCATTAAAATTTACCGAGCAAGGCCATGTAAAACTTAAAACACAGCTCATAAATAATAACGATGCGCTATCTCTTGGTATTACAGTTTCTGACACTGGTCGCGGAATGACCCCTGCCTTTTTAGAGTCTTTATTTTCGCCGTTTACACAAGAGGTTGACGCTAAAAATAATAAAGGGGGCACAGGGCTTGGCCTAGCAATTATAAAAGAGCTTGTAGAATACATGGGCGGCACAATAAAGGTGACGAGTGAACTACAAAAAGGCTCAACGTTTAGTATTAATATTCCGCTAGAGCTTGGTAAAGAGCAAATAATAGACGACATTCAATCAAAAATTGAGTTAAACAGCCACTCGCTCAGTGTACTTATTGTTGATGACAACGATATAAACCGCCGTGTGCTTGATGCCTCTCTTGATAAGTTAAACGTAAAAGCCGACTGCGCCATTGATGGCCAAGACGCTATTTTTAAGTGTAAGCAAAAGCATTACGACCTTATTTTTATGGATTGCATTATGCCAATCCTGGATGGTTTTGAAGCCACTAAAACGCTGAGAGCGCAACGTATTTGCCCTAGCGAAAGCACCTACATTGTAGCGCTAACTGCTAATACATCGTCGCAAGATAAACTAGCTTGCCAGCAAGCAGGCATGAATATGTTTGTCTCTAAGCCGTTTAAGCTTCCGCACATAGAAAAAGCGCTTTCTAATGCCTTAGAACATACAGCTAAAGTAAATTCGCTTTAATTTAGTAAGGACATACTATGAGAAATATAATAAGAACATTACTTTTTACTGTACTGTTGTTAGCCATATTTAAAGGCATTTCTACAGGGCAATGGGGTTCATCAATAATCGTTGTTATTGTATCAAGCGTATTGCTATTAGTTACGTTTATCAGTGGTAAGGCATCACAAGGCCGTTCAACTTATACAAGCACTGACTCTTCAATTTATGCTAGTAATAACTCACACTCTAATAATGATTGCGGTGGGGATTCTGGTGGCTGTGATTAATAGAGATATTGTTATAAGCATTAAAAAAGCCGCCTTTGGAGAGGGCGGCTTGGGTTAACAAACAGCTTTTGGGTGTACCTATTGCTGTTACATCAAGAGACGATTTGCCTATTAAGCTGCATTTTGGTCTTGGTTGCTTTGCTCGCTATGGCGAATTAAGTAATCAAACGCCCCTAAGCTTGCTGTTGCACCACTACCCATTGCAATAATGATTTGCTTAAACGGCGTATTTGTCGCGTCACCCGCACCGTAAACGCCCGGTAATGAGGTTGCGCCTTTAGCGTCAATTTCTATCTCGCCAAACTTGCTTAGTGTAAGGTCGCTCTCTTTTAACCATTCGGTATTAGGGATCAAACCTATTTGTACAAAAATACCTGCAAGTGCTAATGATTTTTCCTCACCTGTTACACGGTCAGTGTAATTAAGTCCGGTTACTTTTTTACCATCGCCTACTACTTCAGTGGTTTGCGCATTTTTAATAATAGTGATGTTGCTTAAGCTATTCGCTTTACGAATAAGTACTTCGTCAGCGCGCAGCGTATCAGCAAACTCAAGTACCGTTACATGCTCTACAATGTTAGCTAAGTCGATAGCCGCCTCTATACCCGAGTTACCACCACCAATAACAGCAACAGGCTTACCCTTAAATAGCGGACCATCACAGTGTGGGCAGTAAGCTACGCCATGGCCGCGATATTCTTGCTCACCAGGTACGTTCATTTCACGCCAGCGTGCACCGGTTGCTAAAACAAGCGATTTAGCTTTTAAAGTAGCCCCGTTTTCAAGGGTAATTTCATAACCATTACTACCGCGACCAAGCCCTGCTGCGCGTTGGTTATGCATTACATCTACATCGTATTCTTTAACATGCTCTTCAAGCTGAGCAACAAGCTTTGGACCTTCAGTGGCTTTTACCGAAATAAAGTTTTCGATAGCCAACGTATCGGCAACTTGGCCACCAAATCTATCGGCAACTATACCGGTGTTTAACCCTTTACGAGCAGAGTAAATAGCGGCTGAGGCACCCGCAGGTCCGCCACCGACTACTAATACATCAAACTCGTCTTTTTCGCTTAGTGCTGCAGCTTGCTTAGCAGCGCCTTTAGAGTCTACTTTATTTAAAATGTCGGTCAGGCTTAATGCACCTTGGCTAAATGGTTCGCCATTTAAGTACACAGCTGGTACTGCTAAAATATTGCGCTCTTCTACTTCGTCTTGAAAGAGTGCGCCGTCAATCATTGTTGCTTTAATTTTGCTGTTTGTTGCTGCCATTGTATTTAGCGCCTGCACTACTTGCGGGCATGTTTGGCAACTTAAGCTTATGTATACTTCAAAATTAAGTTCTTGATTGAGTGATTCTATTTGTTCAATGTCTTCGCTTTTTGCTTTGCTTGCGTGTCCGCCAGTGTGTAAAAGCGCTAACACTAAACTTGTAAATTCGTGACCCATAGGTACGCCAGCAAACGTAATGTGGGTGTTTTTTTCAGGTGAATGCACAACCATAGATGGGCGACGTGCGCTCGAATCAGGGTTGCTCACTACCGTAAACTTGTCGCTTAATGATGCTAAGTCGTTTGCTAAGCTTTCTACTTCTGCTGATTTTTTGCTGTCATCCAAGGCAATAAGCAGCTCAACAGGTTGAGTAAGCGATTCAAAATGGCTTTTTAATTGATTTTTAATGTTGTTATCTAACATGGCTTAACCCTTTTTAGGAAAATTTAAACAGCAAGCCTCCCATGCCAACTAATGCATGTGCTAATGAGTCCGAGTTGAGATAGGAGGCACCAACAAACGAAATGATGTTGGTTTAAGGGCAGTTACCTGCCCTCATAAAAGTGGGTAAACTTGTACTTAGATTTTACCAACTAGGTCTAGTGAAGGAGCAAGTGTGTCTTCACCTGGCTGCCAAGATGCAGGGCAAACTTCACCGTCGTGAGTTGCAATGTATTGTGCAGCTTGTACTTTACGTACTAACTCTTTAGCGCTACGGCCAATACCTAAATCGTGAGTTTCGATTACTTTGATTTCGCCCTCTGGGTTCATTACAAAAGTACCGCGAAGTGCAAGGCCGTCATCTTCAATCATAACGCCAAAGCTGCGAGTAATACGGCCAGTTGGGTCGCCAATCATTGGAAATTTAATTTTACCAATAGTGTCTGACGTGTCATGCCATGCTTTATGCGTGAAGTGAGTATCAGTTGATACTGAGTAAACTTCTACACCCATTTCTTGTAGCTGCTCGTAGTAATCAGCAACATCGCCAAGCTCAGTAGGACATACAAACGTGAAATCTGCAGGGTAAAAGAAGAAGATTGACCACTTACCTAGTACGTCTTTTTCAGACACTTCTACAAAGTCACCATTGTGGTATGCAGTTGCGTTAAAAGGTTGAATTTTTGTGTTGATCAATGAAGTGCTCATAGTATTCCTCATTTATATTTAAAGTGTTTTAAAGTTACTCAACGCAGCCAAAATGTGTGGCCTTTCGCGTTGGCTTGATTAATACAATAAGCCCATTGGTAAACTAAATAAAATTGATTGTTTAGATTAAAACAATCGATTTTTAAGATTGAACTATCTAGCTCTTCTATTCGTAAACGATTTATTACCTGTAAGTGCTAAGAATACTGCTACAATAGCCGCGCTAAAAAACACACAACATAAGGCATGCTGTAATGGAAAAATTTGTTAATCATATTCAACTTGGCTATTTGGGGTTACTACCCTTTTTGGGCTGTGTAGCGTGGCCGCTTATGTTTGGCAGTAATAGCGTTAACTTGGAGTTTTTTACTTTTTATAGCATTGCTATACTGGCATTTATGGCGGGCAATTTATGGCGCGCTGGGATGCAAAGCTACAGCGATGCAATTAAAGCGGTTGTGCCTGTTATACCCGTACCATTTTTATCGTTTATCCCGCTGGAGTGGGCGCTTGCCTGGTTAGGGGCTAGTTTTTGGTTAGTTCTTATCTTTGAAAAAGCCACACCACAATGGCAAACCTACCATCGCGATTATCAAAAAATGCGCTTTATTCTTACCTCAGTGGTATTTGTGTGTCACATACTCACCATTGGTATGAGCCTTTACCCAAAATAACCTTGCGCTGCTTAACCTACTAGGCGTAATAGTGTAACATCCGCGCACTGCTATTTAAGGACGCACCATGATTGATACATTACGCCAGCAGCTTAACGAGCTTGGCGAAAACTACGTAGAAAAAAACGCCGCTTTTAAAATTAAAGTTATTCCGTTTTTTTGCGCTATTAGTATTAAAAAAGATCACAAAAATGAAGGCCGGCTCAGCTTTTACTCAAACCAATTAATAGAAATACTGTTAGTGGTGTTATTTATATTGTTTGGGCTTACGCTTTATAACCCAGAGGCGGGTTTTACACATGGCCCTATTCATATTGTGTTTGCTATTTTAATTACCTTTAATTTAATTTTAAAACAAATAGCCATTGAAGGGCTTAAAACACGCCTTGCGTTTCATCGTTTGCATGGTGCTAATACAGCGCAAAATACTCAAAGTGCAGATCAAAACACTCACAAATCTAATTAAGTTATGTATTTAAATCCTAATTGGCGAATTCTCACCGTAGGCGATGGCGATCTATCGTTCACTAATGCGGTGGTTAATCATATAAAACCGGCAAAGTTAGTCGCATCTACTTATGATAGCGCCAAAACCATAGAGCAAAAATACCAGCACAATGCGCTAAGTAGTTTAAAAAAGTGTCATGTTGAGGTTATTAATTGCTTTGATGTAACGGACCCTTTATGTTGGCAAAAATTAGCTGCCCACCAGCACAGCTTTGATGTAGTTATTTTTCAGTTTCCGCTTATTCCAGCCTTTGTAGGGCGCGAAGCATTTGAAAGCAACACTCAAAAAACCAGCATGAACGTGCTTAATCGCGCGTTACTACATCAATTTATTAAATACGCTAACAAATACGCGCTCGACAAAAGCGGCCCTATGCTTTGCTACATAACCTCAAAAGATGTAAAACCCTATCGCGAGTGGAATATTGAAGGCAGCTTAAGTAATGGCCTTCAGGCTAAGTACGCGGGCCAAATGCCTTTTGATATTAACCAGTTTGATGGTTACAAAATAAGAAACGTAGACCGTGACAAACACGTAAAAGACACCAGTGGCATCACTTATGTATTTACGCCTAAAGCAATCTCGGCGCAATCTGACGAACTAAGCACTCACCTTACAAAGCCTGCGTATTTAGATGAAAATCATTGCTCGCTTTGTCGGGTAGGCCCTTTTATTGCTACCGAAGATGAAAACAAACACCTTAACGCTAAAAAGCACCAACAAATGCTTAAGCTAGAAGATGACTGGCAGGCGTGGCTTACTCACTTTTACAACCGCACCTTATAACCCTGTTTTATAGCTCAATTTAATTAAATCAGCGGCCTTTTCAGCAATGGCAATAACTGGTGCGTTTGTGTTACCTGTTACTATGGTAGGCATAACTGAGGCATCAATAACCCTTAAACTGCGTATCCCGTGTACTTGTAGTTTGCTATTAACCACCGCCATATTGTCGGTGCCCATTTTACAGGTGCCAACAGGGTGATACTCGGTATCGGCAGTTTGGCGAATAAATTCAATAAGCTGGGAATCGTTATTTACATCAAGCGGGTAAACAAAGTTACCACGAATTTTATCAAAGGCGGGGCTTTGCATAATACGCAGCGCTTTTTTAAGCCCTGCAAGCATAAGCGATAAATCATCAGGGTGGCTTAAATAATTAGGGTCGATAAGCGGCGCACTGCGTGGATCGCTATTGGCAAGCCTTATTGTCCCTCGGCTTTTGGGGCGCATAATACTACTGTGAATACTATAGCCATGGCCAAGGTGAACTTTGCGACTATGATCGTCCACCAACCCAATTACAAACTCAAGTTGAATATCCGGCGCAGGCGAATTATCCAACACATTAATAAACGCATGTGACTCAGCAAAATTACTGGTTAATATTCCGCTGCGTTTACTAAACCACTGCGCACACCCTTTAATAATACTTGCAGCGCCTTTTACACTTACCCCAAAGGTGCCTTTTGCAGTATTTGCTTTACACAAAGGCACCACGGTTAAGTGATCTTGTAAATTACCCCCTACTCCTTCCAGTGCATGTTCCAGTGGTATGTTATGCGCTGCTAAATGCGCTTTAGGGCCAATTCCTGAAAGCATTAACACCTGCGGAGAGTTAATTGCACCGGCGCTCAAAAGCACCTCCTTTTTGGCCATTAATGTAATAATTTTACCGCCGCGCTCAAGCTCTACGCCGTGGGCGACCTTATTTTTTATTATAATCTTATTAACGTGGCTGTGGGTAAACACACTAAGGTTAGGCCTGTTTAAGTGCGGTGTTAAATACGCTTTTGCAGCACTACAGCGCTCACCATTATGTTGCGTAACCTGCGAAAGCCGTGCTCCATGTTGCTCAGCGCCATTTATATCGTCATTTAACTGTATTCCTTGCTCAACACACGCCTTTAAAAAGCAAGAGTTTACCGCACTTGGCTTAGTCAGCTCATGCACATGCAATGGCCCTTTTGTGCCATGTAACGCGTTATTAAACGTTTTATTGTTTTCGGCTTTTATAAAATAGGGTAATAAACTGTTGTAGTCCCACCCAAGGTTGCCATTTTGTGCCCAGTTATCGTAATCGTATTTATTACCGCGTATATACACCATGGCATTCGTAGAGCTAGACCCACCTAGCACTTTACCCCGCGGCACAAAGCCACATCGGTTATTAAGCGCCTTTTGCGGTACCGTGTTGTAATGCCAACTATTTATTCCGTATGGCACACTGGCCGCAATACCCGCAGGCATTTGTATTAAAGCGCTCTTATCGCTACCACCCGACTCTATTAAGCACACACTTATATGCTGATCTTCTGATAAACGCGCTGCCAGTACACAACCCGCACTGCCTGCGCCAATAATAATATAATCAAACGTGTGGTTACTCATAGGTGCCTTTGCATCATCACTATTTAGTTCTTATTGGTAGCTGCTTCTGCTTTGTGCATCCATGCAGTTGTAAATAAGCAGTTTTATTGCAGCAAGCTATTCGCTCTATAGTGCATAGATTAAATCCTAAAAACTTGATATTTTTAGACACCTTCTTTAATTTACAGCGCCAGTGTATGAGCAGCCCAATACGTGCCACCTCTTTATATTCAATAGACTCGTTAATTAAAGAACTTGGCGCAGACCCCGCAAGCGTAATGAAAACCTGTAAGGTCACTGTCGACTTTAATAACCTTGAAAACCAATATTTACCCTATTTGAGCTATGCAAATTTATTAGAGTACTGCAGCCACACGCTTAACTGCCCAAGCTTTGGGCTTAAATTAGCAAATAAACAAAACTTTGATATTTTAGGCCACATAGCCATAGCCGCTAAAAGTGGGACTAATTTAGAAGAAGCGCTTAGCTGGGTGGTTAAATATTTACACTTACACAGCCCCGCATTGTGCTTAACAACGCACTCATTAGATAATGACGAGAGCTTATTTTTATCGTTTGAATTTAACCTAAAGCCCCTTCCACAAATAAACCAAGCCATAGAGCTCACGCTTGGCTTAGCCATGAGCATAATAAAAAAATTAAGTAATAATCAGTGCAAGCCTCGCACTGTGTTTTTACCGCAAAAGCTGACAACTAATACACTCGCATACAAAACCTATTTTGGCTGTAAAGTAATAGAGCACCGCAACAGTGCGGGCATTGTAATAAACAAAGCCGACTTATCGATAAAGCTTAACCACAATAACCTTAATAAAACCGACGCGGCCTTTAATTTTTTAGCTAAACGCAACGAACATAGTCAGTCATTACCTGCCCAAGTAAGCGCACTAATAAGGCCAATGCTGCCTATTTATCAGTGTTCAAACCAAACTATTGCCGAGGCACTTAATATGCACCCGCGTACCTTGCACCGTGAATTGGCTAAACATAACACCAGCTTTGTAAAACTTAAAGACACCACACGCCGGGCGCTAGCGGCGCATTACTTGCTTCAAAAACAATACTCTATCAGTACTATTTCAATGCTTTTAGGCTATCACGAACAAGCAACCTTATGCGCAAGTGTTAAACGCTGGTTTGGGTATTCTCCTAGGGCGTGTCGAACTTTGTGGATTGAAATTTATTCAATCTAGGGGCGATTTAATCGCGGCGCGAGGTTTGTAACCTAGTGGGCTAAGTAAAAATCGAGCAACAAAGAGTCAATCGTCCCTAGAAAGAACCCATAGGGCAGCGCATGTTTGGTCTTTATGCTGCGTTATCGCCTATTTATGGGGAATAACCACACTACATAGGCTCTGCCTGGCCTAAAAACCAAACATACTGCTGTAAATTCAACCACCAAAGGTCAACACGCCCTAAAGCATACAGGGCAAAAAAAATGTTAAAGTAACGGCTCTTATTATTTAAGCTAAGGAGCAGGCATGAACTTTGTCATTGTCGGTACAAATTTTATTAGTGATACCCTATTAAGCGCAGCAAATACGTTACCTGCATTTAATTTATACGGTGTGTGCTCACGCAAGCAATCAAGCGGCGAAGCCTTTTTATCTAATCACCCCAATACCGATGTAAAAATTTTCACCTCAATTGAGCAGGTATGCCAAGACCCCGATGTTGATGCGGTGTATATTGCAGCGCCAAATAGCCTACACAAGCAATATGCAGTAATGTGCCTTGAAGCAGGCAAACATGTACTAGGCGAAAAGCCTTCAGCCGCTAATAGCCAAGAGCTAAACGCTATTTTAACTGCCGCTAATGCCAATAAACGCCTTTACATGGAAGCAATGATGACCACGCATTTGCCAAACTTTGCGCGACTTAAAAATGCGCTGAGTAAAATTGGTAAACCCCGTAAGTTTATTGGCCAATACAGTCAGTACTCATCACGCTACGATAAATACAAAAACGGCGAACGCCCAAATACCTTTTTACCGGAATTTGCCAATGGCGCTTTGCTCGATTTAGGTGTGTATCCGCTTTACCTACTTATAGCACTTTGGGGCGCCCCACAGCGCGTGAGTGCCAGTGGGGTGCTATTAGATACAGGCGTAGATGGCGCAGGCGACGTATTATTAAATTACGATGATAAACAAGCCGTTATTAGCTACTCTAAAATTTCTCAAGGCGATAACATCACCGAAATACAAGGTGAGCGCGGACGCTTACGAATACATGCCGTGTCGCAGTTAAAACACATAGAGTTTGTTGCCAATAACGGGGAGGTTGAGGTTATTTCTGATAAATTTGATGAGCACTTTATGAAATACGAAGTTGCGCACTTTATGCAAACCATAAACGCGCAAAAGCGAGAGTCAGATGTTAATACACATCAGCTTGCCCGCGACGTAATGAACGTACTTGATACCGCAAGAAAGCAGCTTGGGGTAGTTTACCCTAATGATAAAAACGCAGCAGCGGACTAAAGTTGACCCCCATCCGTGGGCAATCAAGGCAAGAGCCTAGTTGTAATTATGCGCTTACTTATTTTTTATTAGGTACAGCTAAATTACACAGGCTCTTTATTAAAGCGTGTAGATTTTTAATGGTTTAATTTGCATAAATCTATTCACCATTCAACCAAGGCAGCGCCTGTGCAGTATGGTTGCGCGACACATTTAGGTGCTCACGCTGCGCCAGTTATTAGGCGCACTAGGTTACTCACCTCGCACCACCATTAACCCAAGCCTAGATTGCACACATTTCAACCCATTAAAGTTAGCTTGCTCTAAGCACGCTTATATAAATGAGCAAAGTTAACTTAGCACACAAAAACATGACCAATCAAGCTAGCCAATTATTAAAATTTATACTAAATTGGTAACATAAATAGGTTAACACTCATTTGTAATATTATATGACCGTTACATCACTTTAGAATTTTGACATAATAGTGAATTTTGGGGTAACCTCTGCTAATAACAGTAGGTTTAGGCTATTTGAGCCTATTAGCCGCTATTCCTTAAGGTAATAAAGGTAGAATATGGGAAACCGTCGCTTATTTTGGCGCATTGTTGATAAAGTTGAAGCTTTGATAAACCAAGGAGAGTTTTCTGCTGGGAGTCGTTTACCACCAGAGCGAGAACTTGCCGACATGTTTGACGTAAGCCGCCCAACAATTCGTGAAGCTATTATTGCATTAGAAGTACGAGGCCGCGTAGAGGTTAAAACCGGCTCAGGCGTTTATGTAATAGAACAACAAGAAACATCTGTAAAAACAAAAGAGATCAGCGCTTTTGAGCTAACACAAGCTCGCGCACTCATTGAAGGTGAAATAGCCGCACTTGCCGCTCAATCAATCACCGATGAAGAACTAGCTCAATTAAAGCAAACGCTAATAGCCATGGAAAAAGGCTTATATGTAGAACAAGCAGACCGCGAGTTTCATGAAATTATAGCGCGTGCTACACGTAATAAAGCCCTTGAGTATGCAGTGGCAAATTTATGGGATTTACGTTTAAACAATTCACAAATTGTGGCTGATTACGGCAGTGTGTGTAAAAACAATAACGATTGCGTAATGGATGAGCACACCGCTATTTATAATGCGCTGCAAACACACGATGCAAGCGCCGCACGTACCGCAATGCATAAACACTTTAACCGTTTAATTAATGCATTATTTGACGCTGTAGAAGCGCGCGCGCTTGAAGAAATCAAACGTAAAAATGATGAAAAACGTGGCCTTTATTCTTTAGATGGCCTAGTTAAAAGTGCTAGCAAAACACACTAAAACGACCTAAACGTTTATAAGCCAGCGATCTATTCGCTGGCTTTTTTATTTTAAGGCACTCAGCGTTTGCCTTTAGTTATGCATAATCAGCTACGCTAATTCATCGCACATATTACTCACTCCCTCCCAAATTTAATGTGTATGCCATACAAGCTATTACTTAGCCAATAAAAAACAGATACACTGCGCAAAACTAGACGATTGTTACCAAGGAAAACAATGCAATCATCCACTAAAGACTTTTTGCTCGCGCTTGTGTGCGTTATTTTAGCAATGATCACAATTCAATCTGGCGCATCATTTGCTAAGCAGTTATTTCCTGTTGTTGGCCCCGAAGGCACTACTTCACTTAGGCTTGGCTTTTCTGCACTTATTTTGTGTTTAATATTTAAACCGTGGAAACACCTACCAGCTAAAGGTAATCGGTTATCAATTGTGGTATACGGTTTAAGCCTAGGCGGAATGAACATTTTATTTTATTACGCCATTGAACGTATCCCTTTAGGAATTGGTGTGGCGCTTGAATTTACCGGCCCATTAGCGGTGGCGTTATTTAGCTCACGCGCTAAGCGCGACTTATTTTGGGTGGCGTGTGCAATTGCGGGTATTTTACTGTTACTGCCCGATATGAGCAGCCAAGAAAGTCTAGACCCAATTGGCGTAATACTCGCTCTAGGTGCCGGTGCTTGCTGGGCAGCCTATATTTTATTTGGCAAAAAAACCGGCACGCAAAGCTCGGGCGGCGCAACGGTCGCACTCGGCATGACCGTAGCAGCCATTGTACTTGTACCTTATGGCGGCATATTACAAAGTAGTGCATTTACATGGAGTGTTATACCGCTGGGCATTGGCATTGCCATTTTATCAAGTGCACTGCCCTATACACTTGAAATGGTTGCACTGCGTAATATGCCCGCTCAAGGGTTTAGCATTATGCTAAGTTTAGAGCCTGCATTTGCCGCCCTTGCTGGGTTTATTATACTTGGCGAGTTATTAACCTTGTGGCAATGGTTGGCTATATTATTGGTGATTATAGCCTCGGTGGGTAGCTCATTTTCGAGTGTTAAAAAACAATAATCGCCTCTATAAAAAGGCCAGCACATAACTGCGCTGGCCTTTTAAATAGCAAAATATTATATAACTTGTATCGCGCTACTTTTTACTTGTCATTAAATAGCCGACTAGTGATATAACTGGCATACCCGCTGCCACTAACGCCACGCTTTCCCAGCCACCAGCTTCGTATAGGGGGCTTGCCATTAACGAGCCAAGCGCTCCGCCAACAAAAATACTGGTCATGTATATGGCATTTAAGCGAGCTCGGCTTTGCGGCTCTAATGAATATACCACCCGCTGACCCAGCACCATATTTGCCTGCACAGCAAAATCAATAAACATGCCCGTAAGCGCTAAAATAATAATACCGTGCGGAAGCTCAAATATACTGGGTAAAAAGCACGCAGCAGCAATCACTTTTGCAAGTAACGATAACTGATGCGTGTAACCTTTGTCGGCTAAACGCCCAACAATAGGGGCTGCAATAGCACCAGCTGCGCCTACTAAAGCAAATAAGGCGATTTGCGATTGCGATAAGCCATATTCTCTGGCTAATACAACCGGTACGCTGGTCCAAAATAAGCTAAAAGAGGCAAACATAAGCGCCTGATACAATGCCCGCTGACGCAGCACTGGCTGCTGTATTATTAGCTGCTTAAGCGATTTTAATAACTTAAAGTACGTTGTATTGTGTGCCGGTTGCCTGCTCGGTATAGCAAAATATATAACACTGGCTATAAATGCCATACAGCCTGCGGCAAAATAAAATACGGCTCGCCAACCAAAGTGATCGGCTATTAAACTTGCAACTGGCCTGGCTAATAAAATACCCAGTAACAACCCCGCCATTATATTGCCCAGTACTTGCCCGCGTTTTTCATCTGAGGATAAATGCGCAGCAAGCGGTATTAATACTTGCACCGATACAGAGCTCGCCCCCACCAATAAGCATAATAGCAACATTACACTTGGGCTTTGCGCCAAGCCTGCGCCTATTAAACTTAAAAATGTTATGGCTAAGGTAATGAGCATTAAGCGTTTGTTTTCGACTAAATCAGCCAATGGCACTAAAAAAAACAGTCCCATTGCATAGCCAATTTGTGTAAGCGACACAATAAAACTGGCGCTGTGCGCACTTAAACCCACATCGGGCGCTAATAACTCAATAATAGGTTGGGCATAATAAATATTTGCCACAATAAGGCCACAGCACAGAGCAATAATGCTCACTAAGGTATTGCTTATTTGCACTGGCTGTGCACGTGATTGGTTCATAAATAACTCTAATTTATAAATAATAAAACCCACTGCATATAAATGCAGTGGGTAGCCATGGTAAATGTAAAAATGTAAGTTACTTAATAGGTGAAGGCTGCCCAGGTGGGCTAGATCGCAAGTACTGTTTAGGCGCATTAACGGTTGCGCCAAGCTGCGCTGCAGCATGCCAAGGCCAATGCGGGTTATACAAAATACCTCGCGCAAGTGCTACGCCATCGGCTTGCTGCTCGCTAATAATATCTTCGGCTTGTTGTGGCTCCGTGATTAAACCTACGGCTATTACCGGCATACTTACTACCTCTTTAATAGCAGTTGCAAATGGTACCTGAAAGTTAGGTTTAACCGGAATTTGTTGCTCTGGGCTTAGCCCTGCTGTACTTACGTGAATAAAATCGCAGCCAAGCTTGTCTAATGCTTTAGCAAGCTCAATAGATTGTGCTAAATCCCAGCCACCTTCTACCCAATCAGTCGCAGAGATTCGAATGCCTACCGGTTTATGGCTTGCAAATTCAGCTCTTAATGCTTTAAACACCTCAAGCACAAGGCGCATACGGTTTTGCAAACTGCCCCCGTATTCATCATCACGCTTGTTTGAAAGAGGCGATAAAAACTGGTGTAACAAATAACCATGCGCACCATGTAGCTCAATTAAATCAAGCCCTAGCTCATCAGCGCGTTTTGCTGAGCTTACAAAATCGTTTATTAGCTGGGTTATATCCGATTTTGTCATAGCCTTTGGTTGATAGGCGCTGTCATCGTAGGCTATGGCAGAAGGCGCAAGTGTTTGCCAGCCTTTGTCTTCGCTAGGTGCAATTGCACCACCGCCATCCCACGGTTTTTCAGTAGATGCTTTTCGCCCTGCATGCGCAAGCTGAACGCCAATAGGCATAGGACTGTATTGCCTAAGCGCTTTTAAGCTTTTGCCCAGTGCTTGCTGGGTTTCGTTATTCCAAAGCCCTAAATCGGCGTAACTAATCCGCCCCTCTGGGCTTACCGCGGTGGCCTCTAATATCAATAACCCTGCACCACTTAAGCTCAATTGCCCTAAATGAATAGTGTGCCAATCACTAGCAGACCCCTGATTTGCTGAGTACTGGCACATAGGCGCAATAATAATGCGGTTGTCTAAAGTGAGTTCACCGAGCTTTAAAGGTGAGAATAATTGGCTCATAAATATTCCTTAAATACGCGTACTTTAGTACGAAATGCTATAGCTTACGGTATGAAGGGTTAATGGGGATCAAACTTCACTTTTATAGTGTCAAAACGAGAATAAATACCGTTGAGCAAAACATTCAAAAGGGTCTTATAGGTTTTTTAACCGTATTAATATTCAGGTAATTAACCAATATGAATGGCTATTTACATTTGCTCAACGAGTAAAATATGCTTCCTTGTACCTTAATTAGCCAATTACTTGGATGTTATACATATTTATATAATTTTTTGTTGTGCAACTAGCTATATTTATTCCAAAAAAGTGAATTAAAATTCAATTTTGATATTCCCACCACTTTAACTCCCTGATAAACTGATTAACTTATATTAACTGGTGTTAAATTTTGAATCTGGGGATCACTTTTTATGTTTAAACCAAGCTTGCTAACCTTGGCTATTTCGAGCGCTGTATCTAGCGCATTTTTATTTTCTAACTCGGCTGTGGCACAACAAGAAACCACCGCTAAAAACAAATCACTCGAAGTAATCGAAGTTACAGCAACAAGACGCAGCGGTTCGGTACAAAATGCACCGCTAAACATTACCGCACTTGATGCCGATGTAATGAAAGATCAAAACATTGGCGAATTAGCCGATGTAGCGCGTTGGGTACCTGGTTTAACAATTACCGATCAAGGTGGTCGCTCAGGCTCACCGATTATAGTTCGTGGTTTAAACACTAACTCGTCGGGTCCATCATCAGACGGCGGCACCGTAGCCACATACGTTAACGAAATTCCAGTGTCAGTTGATATGCGTTTAGTCGACATAGAGCGCGTAGAAGTACTTATTGGGCCACAAGGTACCCTTTATGGTGCAGGCACATTAGGCGGCGCAATTCGTTACATGCTTAAAGAGCCAGAGCTTGATTTTACAACGGTAGAAATATTTGGCGATATGTTTCAAACTCAAGAAAGTGACTCGTTAGGCGGCGAAGGCGGCTTTATAGTAAACTTGCCACTTATCGAAGATGAACTTGCAGTACGTGCAAGCTTAAACGTATACGAAGACCCAGGCTTTATTGATTATGCTTACACAGTGCGTGAGCCAGGTGTATCGCTACCGGACCCTGATTGGAGCAACGCCGACGAAGTAAACAACAATATTAAAAATGTTGAAGATGCTAACGGCGAAACAACTACAACAGGCCGTATTTCTGTACGTTGGAAACCAAGCGAAACATTTGAAGGGACACTTAATTACTTTTACCAAAACCAAGACAGCGAAGGCCGTTCAATTGTTCATTACAACAGCCTAAACGACGATAACGGTTTAAGCGATATTGTAGGTAAATACGAGTCGGCTTATCGTTATGAAGAGCCGCGCGAAAAAGAAGATCAACTACTAAGCCTTGAGCTAAAAGCCGACCTAGGTTTTGCAGAGCTTGTATCGGCAACCGGTATTTCAAGCTTTGATGCCGACGGCCAGCGTGACCAAACAGATTTACTTATCCGCCTAGATTACGGTTATGAAGAGTTCCCTGCGTTTTCATCATACACACGTGAAATTGACGAAGAAGATACCTTCACGCAAGAGCTTCGTTTAGTATCGCAAAGCGACAGCGACCTAAATTGGATTGTAGGCGCGTTTTACAACAAAATAGAAACAGACGCCTCAAGTAAAGAATTTACCCCAGGCTTTGGTGATTATGCCGTAGAAAACTTTGGCGCATCGCAATCTCGTCCAGATCAACTTGAGTACTTTTCTGTAGACCGTACAGAAATTACAGAGTCGGCTTTGTTTGGTGAAGTAGGTTACCAAGTAACAGAAAAACTAGATGTAACCATTGGTATGCGTTTGTACCAGTACGACGTTGAATCAGAATCTGCTGTCGACTTCCCGCTATTTAATACCCTATTTGATGGCGCAGCACCTGATGCGATTTCATTAAATTTTGAAAAAAATGAAGCAGACGACAACGGCAGCCTATTTAAATTTAACGCTAAATACCAGTTCACTCCATCAGTAATGGGTTATGCAACGGTAAGTGAAGGCTTTAGAATTGGTGGCTCAAATGGTTTAGCACCGTGCCCTGATCCATTACCAGCTAACCAAGCAGGTTGTGGTAGCCCAGAAGAAATGCTTTACGATGCCGATACCACAACAAACTACGAGCTAGGCCTTAAAAGCACCTGGTTTAGAAGCCAATTACACTTTAACGCCGCTTTATTTAATGTAGATTGGGAAGATGCGCAAATTGCAGGCGCAACAGATGTAGGCCAATTACCGTACTTGTCTAACGCAGGCTCGGCCAACGCAAAAGGTATTGAGCTATCTACCCGTGCTATTTTATCTGACTCGTTTACCGTGTACGCAACATACGCATACACTAAAGCAGAGCTAACCTCAGACGCCCCATTTTTATTTAATGCCGATGGCACCGATGGCGCAGAAGACGGCGACCGTTTACCGGGCTCCCCAGAGCACCAGTTCTCAATGGGTGTAAACTATCAAACAGATGTATTTAGCGATAAAACCCTTGATATTAACTACGGTTTAACCGCCCAAAGCGATGTAATCACAAGAGTAGGCCTGCACGACAACGGTGAAACCCTGCCAGGTTATAGCTTAAGTAATATTTCTGCTAAGTTAACAGCCGATGAGTGGTCAACAACTCTTTATGTTGATAACCTATTCAACAAATATGCATTTACATCAGTACGTCGCTCAGATGCAGACATAACATCAGCAAATGGCGCCGACATACAACGTAACTACGGCCACTATATTAATCGCCCACTAACAGTAGGCGTTAAATTTAACTACAAATTTGAAATATAATTTATAGTCACTTTTAAACAATGTTATAAGGCTCAAATTTATTTGAGCCTTTTTTCTTTATTAACACATAAATAAAACAAACATCATGCAGCCAAACTTAAAGCACCTTCATCAAAGCGCCATTGAGTATTTAAACCAAGGTAATATACAACGTGCCCATAAAGCCCTCGTTGAATTAGTGACTCAAAAAAGCGACTTTGCCGATGGCTACTTTTTACTGGCCATGGTTAATTTACGCGTTGGGCAAATTCACAAAGCCATAAAGCTAATAGAAAAAGCCCTTAGCCTTGGTAAAAGCATTGAATACACCGCGCAGCTTGCAAAGTGTTACGCATTAACCGGTGAGCTTACCAAAGCCAAAAACACCGCTTTAGCGATACCCGTTGAGCAAATAAAAAAGAGTCTTGATGCCGACACCCTAGGTGTTGCACTTACGCAAGCAGGCCTACACAAAGAGGCACTAAACTATTTTAACTGCGCTATTGAGCTGGCTAACCATGCAAATAAACCGCAACCTCAGTTTTATTATAATTTAGGGGTAAGCGCTAAATTTTTAGGCCAATTTGAACAAGCCAAAAATGCCTTTGAAAGCGCCATTGCGCTAAATTCACTGCACCATGCAAGTCATTTCGCATTAAGCGACTTAACCAAAGCCACACAACAAAATAATCATATAGCGCGCTTAAAAAACGTCTTTGAGCAAGTAACACACCCCGATGCAAAATTACACATTGGCCACGCACTTGCAAAAGAGTACCAAGACATAGGCAAGTTTGATGATGCGTTTAACAGCCTAGAGCAAGGAAAAGCCACTAAACGCGCTATGCAGCCTTTTGATCATAAAAGCTCAGCCGCATTATTTGAACACATTAAACATTTAAGTGAGCAGAATAAACACGCGCTAACACACGGCAGCCCAACGCAAGAGCCTATTTTTGTATTAGGTATGCCCCGCTCTGGCACCACATTGGTTGAGCGTATTTTATCGAGCCACAGCGACGTACAATCAGCCGGTGAATTACAAGACTTTGGCCTAAGCGTTAAAAAATTAAGCCAAACTCAAACACCGCATGTACTCGATACTCAAACACTCACTAAAGCGTATGAGCTTGATTTTAATCAGCTTGGGACAACGTATTTAAACGCCACTCGCGTAACCACCGGCAGCCATAAGCACTTTATAGATAAACTCCCGTTTAACTTTTTTTATATCGACTTAATAACTAAAGCCCTACCAAACGCTAAAATTATTTGTATGCTACGCGACCCAATGGACACCTGCATTGGTAACTACCGCCAGCTATTTACTATAAATAACCCCTACTACGCATACTCGCTCGATTTACTCGACACTGCCAAATTTTACAGCCGCTTTTACAAACTCATGCAGCACTTTGGCGCCCTGCACAGCAATATAAAATTAGTAAAATACGAAGAACTAGTCGCCCAGCCCGAGCAGCAAATAAAAGAGCTAGTTAGCTTTTGTAATTTAGAGTGGCAAGCACAGTGTATAAACTTTCACTTAAACACCGCGCCGGTATCTACGGCTAGTAAAGTACAAGTACGCCAACCACTTAACAACAAAGCAATCGGCCGTTGGAAGGCGTTTAAGCCCCATACTAATGCAGCAGTGGAGTACCTTTTAAGCCAAGGTATTAGTGTTGAATAAGCGTTTTTTTGGGTAGTAAGTGAACCCAAATAAGCGACTTGTGTAAGTGTAGGTCGGATAAGCGAAGCGCCATCCGACACAGTAAAATACCTTGCCAATTATTATCACATTTTATGTTGTCGAGTGGCTGAAGAGTGCCATGAGCGGACCTTCACACGAAACTCGTTTCTGCCCCAAAACGAGTTAGGGTAAATCCTCTAATGGCTGCTTTGAGCGAAGCTGGTATTCAAAGTGTTAATGAATAAATAATCGGTTATAGGAAAGTCTAAACAATTGTAATTTCTTTAGGTTCTGTGTAAGTTATTAATTATTTGATTAATAAAAATCGTATTTTGATAATTCTGGAAATTGACACATTGAGTGTTAACGGGAATTCTCGGTAATACGCCGTTAGGCTTCAAGGAGAAAGGTGTCAAATTTTGAGCATGGAAAGTGTCATTTCAATAATCGGATCTATCGCTTCAATAGGTGGTGCTATATGGGCATTTGTCGAAGCTAAGAAATCGGTAAACGCAGCCAGTAAAGCAGAAAAGCTTCGTGACGAACTTATAAGCCGTAGAAAAATGGTTGAAGTATCACAAGTTCACTCCGAAACAAAGCGTGTTTTATCTGTCGTATCAAAAGTCGGTCCTTCATGTAATGCCAAACTTCTCAAGGGAGTTAACTGCGCTGATATTGCAAAAGAAGTTGAGGTGTATGCTAGTTTCATTTTTGAACAAAGCGGTCATTTCACTGATTTTTTTGAGAACAAAGCAAAAGAACTTTGTAATGATTTAAAAGATGACATTGAATCATTGTCTGAAGCAATTAATTTTGAAGACAAAAAAAGTTATGGCAAAAGTATCTACTACAAAATTCAAAACTTTATGCCCTTTGTTAAACAGCTTTCCGATGAAAAAAAAGAACGGGCTTAAGGAAAAAGTAAAGGAAAAACTATGAAACTATCAGACGGCGAAAAATTAATTGTTTTAATGCTTAGCGAGCTTTATGAAAAACTAGATGTTAAAGGTGAAATAGAACCAGATTTTATTAAATCAGCTATTTTCAGTGATCAACTATGGGGCGTAAAATGGAAATACAGCGGTATTCCATTTGAAGAGTCTGACGATCCTGAAATTGTTAAAGAGGTTGTTGATATTTTAGATATGTGGAGCTTTATAGAACACGCCTATAGCAAGCTGAACGAAGAAGAAAAAGCCAAACTAGAATCTGATGTTCCTTATTTTGGTAAAGCCCCAAAATTCATTGGTTTTGATGGTAATAACGAAACTGAGTATATGGGAACAGCAATGTTTCTAGTTAACGAATTGGAAAGATTTCAAGAGTTTAGTGGTCGGAGCTTCAATAGTCATTGCCCTTCAATTGACGGTCATAAAAGAATGTTAAGAGCATTTGAACCAATAAGAAAAACTTTGTCTTATGAGCCGTTAAACCTTGCGCAATTGACTTCTATTTTGAAAGAAAAAGTTCACCCAAGTCGAAGAGAATCCTAACAAACGCTTCAACAAAGGACGTAAAAAAGCTTGGCTTGCGTCACTTTGTTCCTAATCTTAGCCAAGCATTTTCCGCCAGTTAAACGGGCGTTAAATTTTTGGAGAATAAATTGAGCATTCGTAAAACATTTTCCCTGCTAGGCCTCGTTATTTGCCTTTATGGTTGCAGCGATAGACCTGAAGAGTTTCTCGGAGGCTTTTCAGAGTATGAAATTGTAGAATTACATGATAATAACTATACCCCTAAAAACTCATATTCCTATGCATTGGGCCACAGTTACTCCTCAACTGAGGATGCCATTGAAGGAATTTCTAAAATAGTAAGTAGCAGCGATTCGACGAAAGCTACGGCAAATGTATTTCATGTTGCTAATAGCAATAAAAAACAATGTGTAATTGTTCATCGAGAGAACATGTCTCAACTTACTCTAAATCATGAACTAGGACACTGTTTTCACCCTATCTTATTTAGTCACTTAGAAATTAAGGCACCTACTATTTTGAAGGGTATTGAAGATGATAAAAAATGGTCTGATTATTATTTAGAAAGTTTTGCTGAAATTGTAGCGGGAACTAGATCTTTTAGTCTAGATGGTGACAAGTCCTATATTATAAAAAGAATTCAGGAGATTGAGAGTAGTTCAGATAGCGAGAAAATGCTTCCTTATAAAAGATCTATACCTCTACTAAAACATCTTTCCGATTTTCTTGATAGCGCAGATCTTCCAGCTTCACCTGAAGAACAAGTTAACCTAATTTTAGAGAAAATCTATTTTGAACCTAAATTTAACAAAGTATTGCAGCGGGTAAACCGCTGAATGCGGCGTTACAGAATAAATACTCTAACTCAAAATTGTCCAAAAACGAGTTTACTCGACCGTCTGCTTCTCGCTCATAACGGCCCTTTAAAAACTTAATTTAGTTAGCCTGAACACACCACCACAACACTTATTTACTTTTATGTCGGTTCAACTGCAAATAATGTCGATTCAGATAAACATTAATGAAGCAGGTTAAAAAACTCGCTAAATTTCTTATCAACAAAACGCCAAATACCTATTTATTGATAAGGAATATAGTCATGAACATTATTACAAAAACAGTTATAGCACTGAGTTTAACAAGCCACTTTAGTGCGCACGCCATTGACCTGCGGGTCGACAACATTCGTTTATACCAAAGTAGTTCGCAAAGTTTTTCTGCGCCGAGTTCGCTGTATATTGATGATGGTAAAATAGTAAGTATTACTAAAGCGACTGACCCACTACAAAACGCAGATAAAACTATTGATGCTAACAACCAATATGCAATACCTGGTTTAATTGATTTACATGTACATTTAGGCTCATCGGGTAGTAACTTTACTAAGTTTCAGTATTTGCCGGTTCAATCGCACTTTAATTCTAATTTGTATTTAGGCGTAACTAATATTGTTGATTTGTTTTCGTTTGAGCAAACCCTAAACGAAGCCGCTCAATTAAAAGAAGCCCAACTAACCCCTAACCTTTTTTATGCGGGTACTTTGTTTACCAACCCTGGCGGGCATGGCACGCAGTTTGGCGGTCACGCATACGAAATTGCAAAAAATGAAGACATAGCAGCACTATGGCAAAAACATATAAGCACTAATCCACATGTAACTAAAGCGGTTATTGAAACCTTTGGCGGTGTGGGTAAATCGTTAACTGATAGCCAATTAAGCGAGCTAGGTAAACGCTCTAAAGCGGCTAATTTACCGTATTTTGTGCATGTTTCTACATTAAATGATGCTAAACGCGCTATTAAAGCCGGTGCAACGGCTTTAGCGCACGGTATTAATAGCGAAGCGATTGACGATGAATTTATTACGCTAATGAAACAGCATAATGTAACCTATATTCCTACCCTTGCGGTGTATCATAACCATAGCGATGAAAAGCATAACCATACTATTAGCTCACAAAGCGAGTTACTAAAAACCATTCCCGAAAAGCTTCAAGGGTGTTTGTTTGATAACGTGCCTGCACCTTCAAAATGGAAAGAGCACGCGTGGGAGGAGCGAAAAACCGCTTATGCAAATATACAAAAGCTACATAAAGCTAATATTACTATAGGCACAGGATCTGATGCCGGAAACCCTTACACGCTGCACGGTACTGGGTTACATAACGAGTTAGATGCACTTAAAAAAGCAGGCTTAACTAATAGTGAAATAATTAATGCAGCCACAGTTAACGGCGCAAAAGCGATTAATAAAGCCGAGAGCATTGGCAAGCTGGCTAATGGCTTTGAGGCAAGCTTTGTACTGCTTAAGCAAAACCCGCTTGATGATATAAACCACATTCACACTATCTCAGAGGTTTACAAATCAGGTATACAAGTAGACCGCCCAGCCTTAATTGCGCAAAACAAGGCTATAACACCACAAGGCCCCACTTGTAATGAAGAAGTTAAAAGCCGCCAAGCTCAGCATGTTATTGATGATTTTACCGGTGATACACCATGGCAAGCCTTGAGCGACTCGGTAATGGGTGGTCAGTCTGTGGCAACACTTACCACGCATAAAAACAGCTTAACTATTGATACAACCATTACAAAGCCAACCAGCTTTGGCGCGTGGGCAGGCGCTGAAATAAAATTTACATCGCCGGCTGATGCCTCTGCATTTAAAGGTATTCGACTAACGTATAAAGGTTCAACCACGCCTTTTGCTTTGTCTGTTTATCATAGTGATGTAAAAGATTGGGATCACTTTAGTGTACTTTTAAAACCGCGCGATGAGTGGACAACGCTTGATATTCCTTTCACTACATTTAAACAATTTGGCTTTGGTAGCCCCGTTATGTGGTCGGCCACTCAATTAACTGGAGTAAACTTAATGTGGCGTAAAATGCCAGGCGCAAGCAATGAGCCATTAAAAAATACACTACAAATCAAAGAGCTAACTTACTTTTAAAAGAGTAGCGGTCAAAACACAAACTCTTTGGGCTTTGACTGTTTTTTGTTATGGTTTAATCAATTACAAAAAGAAGCACCTATTATGCTCAAACATCCTTTTTATAAATACAGCTTTTTTATTTTACTTGTTGTAGATATCGCTTATGCCCTTGGGCTCATAATTGCTAACTCTGCGCCCTTTACTGCGGGTAGTGCACTCGCTGCTACCGTGTGGTTTGTTACTTTTTACTGGGTTCCTGTTTGGAGTGCGGCAGCGGTTATTTTTTACCTGCGCAATAAACACATTAACAAAATAGCGTTTGAATGGTTAATTGCAGTTGTATTTATGGCACTTGGTAATGTGCTTACCGATATAGTACTCACACAGCTTTTTGATGGGCACAGTTCGATGGGGGTATTTGTTGTTTTTAACGGCTTACTTTGGGGCTCGTGTATTTACTTTACCAGTATTTTTATTGAAAACAAAAAACGCGCAACAGCCGAAAAACACGCGCTTAAACAAGCCCAACTTGCTACATTGCGCTACCAACTAAACCCACATTTTATGTTTAATAGCTTAAATACAATTTCGGCTTATATTCATACAAACCCTGATTTAGCCGATGAAGTACTGCATGAACTGGCTGACATTTTAAGGTACTCTCTCGACACCGCAGAGCAACAACAAATACCTTTACAGCAAGAGCTTACAATAATAGAAAAGTATCTAAATATTGAAAAAGCCCGCTTTGGCGATAAACTTCAGGTTAATTACCACATTCCCAATACGCTTAAAAACATATCGCTGCCCCCGCTACTTATTCAACCAATTATTGAAAACGCCATTAAACACAACGCCCAACAAACGTCGTTAATACTTAATATAACGCTTAGTGAGCTACCTAACGGCGTTAAAATACAAATTAGCGATAATGGTAAAGGGTTTTCGAGCGATGTTATAAAACACGGCCATGGCAGTGGTGTAGGAATGAAAAACATACTAAAACGCGTTAAACAACTTGGTAAAAGTAAGGTACTACTGAGCAATAATAATGGTGCAGTGGTTACGTTGGAGCTAACACTATGAGCAGCAAAAACCAGCCAAACACAATGACTAAAATGCGCGTATTATTTGCCGATGACGAGCTTCCCGCTCGCGAGAAATTAAGCCACCAATTGAGTTTAATGGAGCATGTTGAAGTAGTGGGTATGGCCACAAATGGCAAAGAGGCCATTTCATTAATTAATGAGCTAACTCCGGATGTGGTATTACTTGATATACAAATGCCTGAAATTAACGGCTTAGAGCTTATTGATTTACTTAACTACCAGCCCATTATTATTTACACAACCGCGTATGACCAATTTGCAATTGAAGCATTCGAGCACGCCTCAACTGACTACTTACTCAAACCTTTTCCTATTGCTAGGCTAAAAAAAGCTCTCGGCAAAGCGCAGCAGCAACTAGAGCAACAACGTGCACATACCCTAGTCAATCACGAACCCAACGAGCAAGCGTTTACATTAACCAAAAACACTATAAATAAGCTCATTAGTAAAAACGGTGAGCGGATATTTTTACTCTCCCCAAGTGACATTAAATTTATTAAATCGGAGCAAGGCAATAGTTTGGCATGGAATGGCGATAGATTTCATCATTTAAGCGATACGCTCGATCAGCTCGAACTTGCTTTAGCAGAACATAATTTTGTACGAATTCATCGAAGCTATTTGGTTAACGTTGACCACATTAAAGAAATACAGCGTTGGTTTAACGGTAAGCTAATGGTGATTGTAAATGACGAAATTAAATCTGAACTAAGCACCAGCAGAGCCGGTGCCGATAAACTAAAGCAATTGCTACATATTTAACTTATTTTAAAACATGTTACTGATCATTACTGGTATACACACTTAAAATAGGAAACGTATGCTCAGCAAACGATACCGTTACCGACTGTGTTTGATTGCCTTTAAAGCCTAATTTAAATTCACTTGGTGTTAGCCTGCTGCCATCTGCAAACAGCGCTAACACGTGTTCTTGATTAAGCTCTCGCTTGCCAGAGGCTAAATTAGTAAGGGTTATAACCGCCCAACGCTCTCCTATTTCGTTGCTCATAAGTACATAGTTTGCAATAGAAAAGTCAGACTTTTTAGGCGTTATATTATTATCGTTTGGAAACGACAAGTGCATGCTATTTGGTATGGCTCGGTCAACGTTTAGTACATTATTTTGCGCTGCACACACATTGGCGCAAAGTACCAATAAAAATAAAAAGCTAACTACAATTTTTGCCACAATTAAACGTCCTTTTAAATTTAGATGCTTTAATACTTGATTGAAATTTATACTCGCAGTTTTTACCTATTATGTAAACACTCTATTAAACGCTCAGCAAACTAACTAAGCGCTCATTCAGTGACACCCCATTAGTATTAATACTTTGCGGCACGTTAATAAACACATGGTTATTAAACAGGAGTAAATTACATGGCAACCACACCTAAAAATTCACATGAGGTTAGTAATGCGCAATCGGCTTTATTAAACCCTGAGCACAGCATTCAAGTAAGAGGCGCACGTGTTCATAACTTAAAAGATGTGGATGTAGACTTGCCCCGTAATTCACTTGTTGTTTTTACCGGGATATCGGGCTCGGGTAAATCATCGCTCGCCTTTGGAACATTATTTGCCGAATCACAACACCGCTATCTTGATTCGGTATCGCCTTATGCGCGCAGGTTAATAGACCAAGTAGATGAGCCCGATGTAGATTCGATTGAAGGGCTGCCACCCGCAGTAGCACTACAACAACAGCGTGGAGCACCCTCGGTACGTTCATCGGTGGGTAGCGTAACCACTATTTCTAACGCGCTGCGAATGCTTTACTCACGCGCAGGCGAATACCCCAAAGGGCAAGGTATACTGTATGCCGATGCGTTTTCGCCTAACACGCCACAAGGTGCCTGCCCAGAGTGCCATGGTATCGGCCGCGTATTTAACGTAACCGAAGAGCTGTTAGTGCCCGAGCCTACTAAATCAATTAAAGAGCGCGCCATTGCAGCATGGCCGCCGGCTTGGCAAGGTAAAAACCTAAGCCGCATTCTTACTTCTTTAGGTTACGATATTAATAAACCGTGGAATACCCTGCCTAAAAAAGCCCGTGATTGGATTTTGTTTACCGACGACACACCCACAGTACCCGTGTTTCCCGAGTACACGCTTGAGCAAACCCAAGCGGCTATTAAAAATGAAGAAAGCCCCAGCTACATGGGTACATTTATAAGTGCTAAACGCTTTGTTTTACAATCGTTTGCCAGTACCCAAAGCCCACGCACAAAAAAGCGCGTATCGCAGTATATGCAAATATCACAATGCCCGCAGTGCGAAGGCAAAAAACTTAAAAAAGAGTCGTTATCGGTTAAGGTAGCAAGCCTTGATATAGGCGAAATTTCGCAGTTAACACTTGGCGAGCTGGCAGAAAAACTCAGCATTGCTGCCAATAACCCCGCTAAAAGTAACGCAGCCAACCCCGAAAAAGCCATTGTGGCAAAGCGCATCACAAGCGACATTATTAAACGCGTAGAAGCACTCACTAAGCTTGGTTTAGGGTATTTATCGCTTGAGCGTACTACGCCATCGTTATCAGCTGGTGAATTACAACGCTTGCGGCTTGCAACGCAAATTCGCTCAAAATTATTTGGTGTTGTGTATGTGCTAGATGAACCTTCGGCAGGTTTACACCCAGCCGATACGCAAGCACTTTTAAGCGCCCTAGATGAGCTAATAGCGGCTGGTAACTCAGTATTTGTGGTGGAGCACGATACAAGTGTAATTCGCCACGCCGATTGGATGGTTGATGTAGGGCCAAATGCGGGTTCGCATGGCGGTAATATTGTTTACAGCGGCCCAGTTGAAGGCTTAGAGCAAGTGAGCAACTCACATACAAGTCAGTATCTTTTTAAGCATAACAATAACGCAAAGCCAAATCATCAAACACAACGTACGCCAGCAGCCTGGCTTAAGCTAAGTGGTATTGAGCGCAACAATTTACACAACATCGGTGCCGAATTTCCGCTTGGGGTTATTACAAGTGTTACGGGGGTTTCTGGCTCAGGTAAATCAAGCTTAGTAAGCCAAGCCTTAGTCGAGCTTATTCAAGATGCTTTAGGACAAAAAACGCCGCCGCCAATGCCTACCGATGAAGCCGACTTGCTTGATCAAGAACTCCAAACACCAACCCATGGCAAAATTACCGAGGGCCTTGAGCATATAAAGCGCCTAATAACGGTTGATCAAAAAGCCATTGGCCGCACGCCTCGCTCAAACCTTGCTACTTACACTGGTTTGTTCGATCACGTACGTAAATTGTTTGCCAATACCAAAGAGGCAAAAGCGCGTAAATACGATGCAGGTCGTTTTTCGTTTAATGTGAAAAAAGGCCGTTGCGACAACTGCGAAGGCGTAGGCTTTGTAAGCATTGAGCTGTTATTTTTACCGAGCGTGTATTCGCCGTGCCCCATGTGTAACGCTAAGCGCTATAACCAAAAAACACTCGACATTACCTATAAAGATAAAACCATTGCCGATGTGCTTAATTTAACGGTGGAGTCAGCGCATACTTTTTTTGCCGATGAACCTGCTATTTTACGTGCGCTAAACGCGCTCTTACAAGTAGGCCTTGGCTATTTACGTTTAGGGCAACCGGCTACTGAGCTTTCGGGCGGAGAGGCCCAGCGCATAAAACTTGCCACAGAGCTGCAACGTGCGCAGCGCGGCGATACGCTGTATATTTTAGATGAACCAACCACCGGCCTACACCCAAAAGATGTAGCCATGTTGATGGCGCAGTTAAATGGCTTAGTTGATGCGGGCAACACCGTTATTATGGTTGAGCACGATATGCAAGTAGCCAGTAACAGCGATTGGGTTATTGATATTGGCCCAGGAGCCGGGGACGAAGGCGGCTTAATTGTTGCTCAAGGTAAACCAGAAGATGTGGCTCAATCTGAGCATAGCCGCACGGCAACATTTTTAAAAAGCGCACTTTAGCTTTTTAAAAATCGCTCTAATTTAGGTTTTACAGTAACCGACATAACAAGCATTAATGTTAAACCAATGGGTAGCGCGGCTAATAACCCCTCTACCCACGCGGTATAAAATAAGCGCATATTGGCAAAACCTATATTGTTACTAGCGGTTACAAACGCCATTAGCGACTCCATGGTAAGCGCCATAAAAACACTAATTACTAAATTACGTTTTAGCTCGCTTGCTCTTGGTAATAATTTAGCCACCAAGGTATTCATAAGGGCTGTCATTGCTAACCCCACAGGGGCCATAACCAACACCGCACTTAAAAACGAGGTAAACCAATCTATATAAAAATGCTCAGTTATACCTACATTTGTGTAAGTCATAATGCCTGTTAAGCTGCCGCCTACAAAAACAATAATACTTACCATCACCATTATTTTATAAATTACAGGTGTTTTTTTAGGCTCTACGAGCGCAGAATTTACTAAAGCAGGCGTATTCATTAAACAGGTATTTCTCTTAAAATAGATGACAATATCAACTGTTATTTAATTACCCTAATGCCAGCCATATGCCTACTAGCACCATAAGGCTGCCTGCAATTCGGTTCATCCATTTTATATTATCACCACGGCTTAAAAATAAACGTAGGCTTTTACCGCCTGTGGCGTACGCTAACATGCAGATAAATTCGCTTATCATAATAACTAAAACAAGCACTAACAGTTGCGGGGCGAGTGCGTGTTCAACGCTAATAAATGGCGGTAGTAAAGAGATCATAAACGCCCAGCCCTTTGGGTTAGCAATGGCAGTCACAAAGCCTTGCGTAAATAGCGACTGGCGACTTACATCATGCGGTTTTTGTGTATCAATCGACATTTTACCTTTTGCGCGCCACATATTTATACCTATATAAATTAAGTATGCACCGCCTACCCATTTTAAAATATCGAACGCATTAGGGTAATTTAGCATTACGCTTGCAACACCTAATACCGCAGCAATAGCAACACTTGCGACCCCTAACAGCTCACCTATCATCATCCATAATGTGCGCCTTACACCTATGCTCATACCTAATGTCATGGCAAGGGTCATACACATACCCGGTGTGATAGATACAAAAAAGAAGGTAGGAATAAAAACGGCAAGCGCTGCAACATCAATCATTTTTTCTCTCTATATTAAAAGCAAAAAACGCGGCTAAAGTAGCCGCGCTATTGGTTACCTATTATCTACTATTGTTCAGCAATCGGTATTGGCTCTGCTACTTGCTCAGTAGTAACATTTTCCGGCTCTTCAACAGAATCACTTAATAAGTACTTATCTAGCCACTGCTCTTGCTCCCACAGTACATGCAATAAGCTTTTACGAGCGCGGTAACCATGTGCCTCATAAGGGAGCATAACTAAGCGAGCGTCTTTACCTAAGCCTTTTAGGGCGGCGTACATGCGCTCACTTTGCATTGGGAAAGTTCCAGAGTTAGGATCTTCTTTGCCATGAATCATCAGCATTGGCTCATTAATTTTTTCAGCATGGAAAAACGGCGACATGTTAGCGTACACACTTTGTGCTTGCCAAAAATCACGCTCTTCACCCTGAAAACCAAACGGCGTTAGGGTACGGTTGTAAGCACCACTGCGAGCAATACCGGTTTTAAATAAATCACTATGCGCTAATAGGTTTGCCACCATAAATGCACCGTACGAGTGCCCTGCTATAGCAATGTTGTTTTTATCGGCAATGCCTTTTTTAACCAGCACATCAACCGCAGCTTGCGCACTTGAAACTAGCTGCTGTCTAAAGTTATCATTTGGCTCGCTGCCATCAACACCTACAATAGGCATTTTAGGGTCGTCAAATACGGCAATACCTTTAGCAAGGTAAGGCATAGGGCCCCAATAACCAATGTAAGTAAATTCGTATGGCGATTCGCGCACTTGTGATGCTACGGCTTTATCTTTGTATTCAAGTGGGTACGCCCACATAAGTACGGGTAACGGGCCTTGGGTTACATCGTAACCTGGTGGTAAATAAAGCGTGCCCGAAAGCTCAACCCCGTCATCGCGTTTATAACGTAACTGCTCTTTTGTAACCCCTTTAAATGCTGGGTACGGATGAGCAAAATTAGTAAGCTGCGTAAGAGTATCGTTATCTAAATCACGAATAAAAAAGTTAGGTTGCTCGGTTTTAGACTCTCGCACAGTTATAAAGCGCTCGCCTTCGTCGTCAAGCAATGCACGAACACGCTCGTAGTATGGCGCTTGTGATTGCCATAAACGCTTGCTGCTATTCGTTTTTACATCGTACTGGTCTAAAAACGGAATATTACCTTGCTCAGACGCGCCGTTACCGCGCAGATACATATAACGCCCGCCAACAATTTTAATAACGTTGGCGCCTAAATCGTTACGCTCGTATATAAAGCTACCCGGGTTTTTATACGCATCGTTATAGCTTCGCTCAGAAAAAAGCACACGGTTTTTATCTGCATTGCGTGGCTGAATAACATACGTACGCACTTGGCGGTCGCTAAAGCGCCAGTCGCTAAGCATGGCAATATTTTGATTGCCCCAAACTATACCAGCATAGCGGCGCTCTACTTTAGCAAACAGTTTAGGCTCGCGTTTAAACGGCGCGCGTAGGCTGTAAATATAATCATGGTGCTTAACATCAGTTTTCATGTCGCCGCCATCTTGCGCTTCGGCCCAAATAACTTCTGCGCCTTGATCCGCGCGCCATTCAAAATCGCGGCGGCCGGTGCGAACACTGTCATAGCCTTGTGGAATGTTATCGGCAAGCGGTTGTTTTACAAGTTCGGCTAATGCGTAACCGCGCATCCCCCATATTTGCCAAGTGCTGGCAAAACGGCTGTACGGTACTTGATACGAAAACGGCTCGTTTATCGCAGCAACTAATATATTGGTTGAATCTGGCGATACCGAAAACGATTTAAATAATGCAGGGCTGCCAATGGCTTGTGTATTGCCATCGAGCGTTACGTAAGCTAATTGCCCTTGGCCGTAAAATTTAAACTGTGCTTCGTCAAACGGGCTGGTTAATAAGTTTTGATAGGTACGCGCTGGGGCTTTTTCGCCTGTGCTTTGTTGTATTACAGGCACTACATTTTGACTGCTGTTTTTTAACGCGGGTTTACCTATATTAACCGCTAAATTTGCAACCAGTGCGCTGCTATCGGGCAGCCATTGGTAAGGCGTAGCGGTAATAACTGAGTTAAGCGCTGCATTTGAGAGCATTTTTGCTTGCTTTGTCTCTACACTATAAAGCCATAAATTTGCTTGGTTTTGTTGCTCTACAACAAATGCTAAATATTTACTGTTAGATGACCATTTAGGCGAGCGAATAATACCGTTTGGTAAATTATTAATATTAATAACGGTGCCGCTTTGCACATGCTTAAGCTCAAGCGCGCTGTATTTAGCGCTAACACGCGAGCGTGAAAAGTTAGCAGGGTTTAGCTTTATACCCGCAAGTTTAAGTTCATCTTTAGCAAGCTCGTCAAGCGTCTCTACGCGCTTACGCTCAAATAAAGCAAGCCATTGGCCATCGCTCGATAAAAAACTAGTGGGTGCTAATTTGGCATCTACCACAGCGGCTAGCTCAGGCGAAGGTGTTTGATAACCTTGCTCAGCATAGCTGTTTGGCATTATTACAACACAACAAATAAAGGCAACTAACAGCCTAAATGCGTTCATGTTTTTATCCTTTTGTTATTTTTAAGATTATAAAAGGTATATAAACATGTTTTGCTCTGTTCATAAAGTATTAAGCTTTAAATTACAGGGCTAAAAGATGACTTAAACGCATTATATACGCTACACTACGCAGCTATTTACTCACTACTGCGCGCTTAAAATACCATGCCTAACAAAGCTAAATCGGTCACTATTTTTGATGTTGCTCACCGTGCGGGGGTGTCTAAATCGACCGTATCGCTGGTGCTTACACACAGCAATAAAGTAGCCGATAAAAGCAAACAAAAAGTGTTACAAGCCATAGATGAGCTAGGCTATGTGTATAATCGCGATGCAGCAGCTATGCGCTCAGGGCGCTCTAATTTAGTGGTTGTAGTGATTGACGATTTAACAAACCCGCTTATGGCATTGCTTGCTAAAAATATAGAGCAGGCTTTAAGCGAAGCTTTTTTTCAGGCCATTATTGTTAGTAGTAACAACAGCGTAGAGCGCCAAACGCAGCTAATAAATAATTTAAAAGAATACAAAGTGGCTGCATTTATAATTTGCCCTGTGGCTAATACCTGTGCGCAGTGGCTCGACAACCTTGCTGCTGCCTACCATGTTATTAGCCTAATGCACGAAGTACCTTACAGCTCAGCCCCGTGTGTTTTACCTGACTACACTAAAGCAAGCCATGTAGTAACATTGCAGCTAATAAATGATTCGCCTAAAAACATACTGTTTATGGGTGATGAAAGCTTATCTGCACAAGGTTTATTAAGTGGCTTTAATAGCGCGTGTAAAAAACACAATATAACCCCTGAGCCAGCTATTACGTGCACAAAAAGCACCCCATTACATGCTAAGCAAATATTTAGTAGCACATTACTTACTAATCCGAGTATTGACGCGGTTGTATGCGCTAATAATATAATTGCGCATGGCGTTTTAGCCGCCGCCCCGCATTTAAAAAACAATATAGTAAGCTGCTTACATATTCCTGATATTACCGAAATTCAACCTCGCTTTACTTGCGCCAATATAAACACGCAAGAGCTTGCTAAGCGCAGTATTTTAGTGCTGCAAGAACAACTTCAAACAAACACTGCGCCAGTAAAAACGCTGGTAAATGTAAACCTACAAATTAGAGAAACACCGTAATGAAAAAAGTGCTGGTAATTGGTTACGTATGGCCAGAGCCAAATTCGTCTGCTGCGGGTACGCACATGATGTCGTTATTAAATGCGTTTAAAGCGCAAAATTGGCAAGTAGAATTTGCCACCCCAGCACAACGCACCGAGCACATGGTAAACCTAGATCACTTTGGTATAACCAGTCAAAGCATTGCCCTAAACTGCGAAAGTTTTGATGAGTACGTTAAAGCGTACAACCCAGACATAGTGATGTTTGACCGCTTTATGATGGAAGAGCAATTTGGCTGGCGTGTAGATAAACATTGCCCCAATGCCATTAAAATACTCGATACCGAAGATTTACAATGCCTACGTAATGCGCGCCACGAAGCGCACAAAGGCGAGCGAGAATTTACCACCAGCGATTTACATTCAGACATAGCAAAACGCGAAATAGCCGCAATATTGCGCTGCGACCTAAGCTTAATTATTTCAAGCTTTGAAATGCAATTACTTAGTAATGTATTTAACGTAGAAGCCAGTTTATTACATCATCTCCCTTTTATGGTCGATTTAACTGCTTTACCTGCTCAAACTAAATCGTTTGAACAACGAGAGCACTTTATGACCATAGGTAACTTTAGACACGCCCCCAACTGGGATGCCGTGCTGTACTTACAAAAAATATGGCCACTTATTCGCAAGCAATTACCAAAAGCAGAACTGCATATTTATGGCTCTTACCCGCCACCAAAAGCAACAGCACTTAATAACCCTAAAACCGGTTTTTTAATAAAAGGCTGGGCCGATAACGCCTATGAGGTAATGCAAAGCGCACGCGTATGTTTAGCCCCTCTTCGTTTTGGCGCAGGTATAAAAGGCAAGCTGCTAGAAGCAATGATAATGCAAACCCCCAGTGTAACTACCAATATAGGCAGTGAGGGCATGCACAACGAACTACCATGGCCTGGTAAAGTGGCTAATAATACCGACGACTTTGCAAATGCAGCCGTTGAGCTTTACAACAATCAAGCCGATTTTGAACACGCGCAACAAGCTGGCAATACGCTACTTAATACCTTGTACGACAAAGTAAAATTAAGCGCGGCGTTAATTAATAAAATTGACTCTATAAGCAACGATTTAAAAGCGCATAGGGAAAAAAACTTCACCGGACAAATGTTAAAACACCATACTATGCGCAGTACGCAATATATGGCGCAATGGATTGCTGAAAAAAATAAAAAATTAGATTAAAAATGACTAGACTCCTACAGATTTGTGTTTAAAATCGCGCCCATTACAAATGGGCGTTTTAGCCTATACTTTTAGCTAATTTATTTACACACTGGTCCATACAAGATTTGAAAACTGCAACCTTTACTGAAAAACGCAAATTTATCGTTAAATTAGGTAAAATGCTTCATAAGTACGGCACCCCAGCGTACCGCCTAGAAGCACACTTAATGGAAGTGGCCACTTACTTAGGACTTAAATCGTCTTTTGTTATGTCGCCAACTTCGGTAACGTTTGTAATTTGGACTGATGGCCACGAAGACGAATACACCCACGTGGCACGCGTAGACCCAGGCGATCACGACTTAGGCTCACTTGCCGACACCGACGACTTAGTTAATCAAATGCTCGACGACAAGCTCACCTTACAAGAAGTTGATGCTCAGCTTGATGCCATTTACGACATGCCAAACCCGTACAATAAATTTGTTACCGGTATTGCTTTTGCAACATCGGGGGGGGCATTTGCCATGCTAATGGGTACCAGCTGGACAGACGTTATTTGGTCTGCGTTGCTTACTTTAGTGGTATATGTGTTTGTACTGTGGTCGGGGCGCTCAAAACGGGTTGCTCACATGCTAGAGCCCCTTGTTGCTATAGTATCGGCAGTGCTGGCTTGTGCAATAAGTGTGTATATTTCGCCCGATATAAATATACGGTTAGTGGTGCTTTCAGCCATTATTGTATTTATACCCGGTTTAGCGCTAGCGCTTGGTTTAGCAGAGCTTGCCGCTAGGCATTTGGTGTCGGGTACGGCGCGGGTTATGGACTCGTTTATGCTGTTATTTAAACTGTACTTTGGCGCCTTTATTGGCATAGGCATTGGCTTTGCCATATTTGGCCAAACCGATTTTGTACAGCCCGAGCCACTACCGCGCTGGACTGCGTGGCTGGCAATATTTTTACTTTGTAGCAGCTTAATAGTGATATTTAGAACCAAACTTAAACATGCTGGATGGTCAATCGCATCTGGTTTTATAGCCTATGGCACGAGTATTGGTTCGGCTATGTACCTTGACTACACGTTAGGCACGTTTGTTGGTGCGCTTTCGGTTGGAGTGTTTAGTAACTTATTTAACCGCGTTGCAAATGCGCCAGCTTCCATTGTTGCTATGCAAGGCTTAATTGTACTGGTACCCGGCAGTAAAACGTATATTGGCTTAAACTCGCTTATTGAAGGCCAAGACTTTGTTTATGCCGAGCATATAGGCCAGCAAACGTTTTTAATATTTATGTCGCTTGTAGCAGGGCTAATATTTGCAAACGTAGCTTTACCGCCTAAAAAAAGCTTATAAGCTTGTTACCATTAAAAAGCCCGCTTACTTTGCAACGGGCTTTGTTGTTTAACGCGCTATTCGCTATGGGGGATAGTGAGTACAATTTTTCCTACGTGTTGTTTTTGTGCAAACACTTTTTGCGCTATAACAATTTCGCTCAATGGGAATGTTTGCGCCACCATAGGCTTAATTTTTTCTTGTTCAATAAAGTTAACTAAACTTTTAAATACCTCAGGCTCTATAACTGTACAGCCAAAAAAAGTTAAATCTTTTAAGTACAAAGTACGTATATCAAGCTCTACTAATGCCCCGCCAATAGCGCCCGACACCGCATAACGCCCCTTTGGTTTTAATACCTCCAGCAGTGCAGGCCATTGCTCGCCGGCAACAAGGTCAATGACTACATCAACACTGTTTTTACCTAAGGCTTGAATTAAATCATCTTCACGAAATATAACTTTATCAGCACCTAACTCTTTGAGCTGCTGCGCCTTACTTTTACTCGTAATAGCAATAACAAAAGCGCCACGTGCTTTAGCTAATTGCACCGCCGCTGAACCAACACCGCCAGAAGCGCCTGTAATTAAAACAGTTTGCCCTTGCTGTGGGTTTGAGCGAAACAACATGTTTTCGGCCGTAGAATATGAGCACGGAAAAGAGGCCAGCTCTTCATCACTATAGTTACTATTGATTTTATAAGCGTGAATAGAGTCAACGCGGGTAAACTGTGCAAAGCCGCCATCACACTCAGAGCCAAAATACCATGGCGATTTAAGCGTTTCACCATTAGCTTTAATTAAACATGGCTCAACAATAACGCGCTCACCAATACGGCTTTGATCTACGTTTTTACCAACAGCCACAATTACGCCGCATACATCTGCCCCTTGAATACGAGGAAAAACAAACGCATCACCAGACCAACTTGCATCGTCTTTACTGCTTTGTTTTTTAGCGTACCACGCCGTGCGGGTATTAAGATCTGTGTTATTAACACCTGCCGCCATGACTTTTATAAGTACATCTGTTTGTGCAAGCGCTGGCAACGGTAAGTTAGTTGCATACTTTAATACATCAAAATCGCCATGTTCGGTAAGCTGTACAGCGTGCATTGTGCCAGGTAAATTTGCCATTGGTTGCTCCATTATATTAATTTAAGAATACTGTTTTTTGCTGATGTAACCGCCTCATCGCCCATAACTGGCCATGCACTCGACACTCCCTCGTGCAGCAAAAACAAGCTACTAGCCAACGATGAATTTAAACCTTGCTCACCTAGCAGTTTTTTTACGTCATTTTTATGTGTTTGCACCGCAAGGCTAATAGCTTCATCTTCAGGAAACGCCGACAACGCATTAATAGATAAACAGCCATTAGGCGCAAATTGCACCATCCACGCTTTTAGTTGATCAAACATGTGCAAAACCGCCTCAACTCCCGGAGCAGGTGCATCTTTAAGTAAAAAATTAATATAGCGATTATGGCGGTACTCAAGCGCAGCAATGATCATTGCCTGCTTTGACGGGTAATATTTATAAAGGGTGCGCAAACTAACGCCACTGAGTTTTTGCAGCTTAGCCACACTAGGCTCAGCAAAACCATGTTGACTAAAGGCCACCTCAAGTGCAGCAGCTATATCTTGTTTTAGCATAGTGTTTAACCCATGTAGAATGAATGCTCTACCCAATATGGTAGAGCATTCATTCTACATGTCAACCAATACAGATTTATACAAAATAATAACTATTAATAACTATGACACCCATTATTAATTACTTTGACACCCATAGCCAGATTCAAGGTCGAAGTGCACCACCTTTACTAAACTATAAGTTCAGGAGGTGTGCCATGGGTACCCAATATTCACATTTATCTAACTTTGAACGTTGTCGTTTATTTGAGTGGTATCATTACCA